>JANMDE010000514.1:0-4647 GCA_031376105.1 Variovorax sp.
AGCATCATTGGCAAAGAATGTATTGTGCAAATGCCTAAGCATTTGGGTGGCAAAAAGCAGCCCGATGCGGTGATTGCCTGCGTGGGCGGTGGCAGCAATGCGATGGGGATTTTTTATCCCTACATTCCATTTGAAAAAACCCGTTTGATCGGCGTAGAGGCTGCTGGCGAAGGCTTGGATTCTGGCAAACACAGCGCCTCCATCCAGCGCGGCCAGCCCGGTGTTTTGCACGGTAACCGCACCTATGTGCTGCAAGACGACAACGGCCAGATCATCGAAACGCACTCCATCAGTGCTGGCCTCGATTACCCCGGCGTAGGCCCCGAGCATGCTTGGTTGTCAGACACAAAGCGCGCTGAATACGTCGGCATCACCGACAAAGAAGCACTCGATGCCTTCCATTACCTTTGCCGCACTGAAGGCATCATTCCCGCCCTGGAATCGAGCCACGCTGTAGCCTATGCGATGAAGCTGGCCAAAACCATGCGGCCTGATCAATCGATTTTGGTAAATTTATCAGGCCGGGGTGACAAAGATATCGGTACTGTGGCTGATTTGTCGGGCGCGGATTTCTATTGCCGCCCTTCTTGCAAAGGCGAATCCGTCAAAGGCGGGCAAGTAGTGGAGTTCAAGCGATGAGCCGAATATCTGCCTGCATGGCCGCTTTGAAAGCGCAAAACCGCCAAGCCCTGATCCCCTACGTCACCGCTGGCTTCCCATACCGCGACATCACACCCGATTTGATGCACGCCATGGTCGGCGCAGGCGCAGACATCATTGAGCTGGGCGTGCCGTTTTCCGATCCGTCTGCCGACGGCCCGGTGATCCAAAAAGCAGGAGACCGCGCTTTGGCGCTCGGCATTGGTATGACGCAAGTGCTGGAGATGGTCAAAACCTTCCGCGCCAAAGACGCGAACACACCCGTGGTGCTCATGGGCTATGCCAATCCAGTAGAACGCTATGACCTCAAGCATGGCGAAGATGCCTTTATCCGCGACGCAGCCGCAGCGGGTGTGGATGGTGTGCTGATTGTGGATTACCCCCCTGAGGAATGTAGAGAGTTTGCTACTAAATTAAGAGCAAATAGCTTGGATCTGATTTTCCTGCTCGCGCCTACTTCTACCGAAAAGCGCATGAAACTGGTGGGCGAGCTTGCCAGCGGCTACGTATATTACGTCTCGCTCAAAGGGGTAACGGGCTCAGGCGCGCTAGACACAGCCGCGGTGGCGCAAGCTGTTCCGCGTATCAAGCAGTTCGTGAATGTGCCTGTGGGTGTGGGTTTTGGCATTCGCGATGCGGCATCTGCCAAGGCCGTGGCGGCTGTGAGTGATGCCGTGGTCATCGGCAGCCGCCTGATTCAGTTGATTGAAGATCAACCACATGAAAGAGTCGCTGCGACGGCAGCCAAATTTTTGCGCGAGATTCGCATTGCGTTAGATGCGTAAGAAAAGTACATTTTTGAATGCAGAGGAGGCTAAGATGACGCAAAAGACGCAGAAAAGAAAATGCCATATGGTTTTTTCTGCGTCTTCTGCGAAATTTTCGCACCCGCTGCGTTCAAAATCTGAATTTGATTTTTAAGGAGCACCCCATGTCTTGGCTAGAAAAACTCCTGCCCTCCAAAATTGAGCACACTGACCCGACCGAGCGGCGCAGTGTGCCCGAAGGTTTGTGGACGAAATGTCCAAGCTGCGAAACTGTGCTCTTCAAAACCGATTTGGAGCACGGCCTGATGGTCTGCCCCAAATGCAGCCACCATCACCGCATCGGTGCGCGCGCCCGCTTGAATGCCCTGCTAGACCCAGAAGGCCGCTACGAGATTGGGCAAGAAGTCATCCCCGTGGACGCGCTCAAGTTTAAAGACAGTCGTAAATACACCGAGCGCTTGAAGCAAGCGTTGGAAGAAACCGGCGAGACAGATGCCTTGATCGTGATGGGCGGCGCGATTCATAGCCTAGAAGTGGTGGTGGCTTGTTTTGAATTTGATTTCATGGGTGGCTCCATGGGCTCGGTGGTGGGCGAGCGCTTTGTGCGCGGTGTGCATACCGCAATTGAACAAAAAGTGCCCTTCATTTGCTTCACAGCCACCGGGGGGGCGCGCATGCAAGAGGGTTTGCTCTCCCTGATGCAAATGGCCAAAACCAATGCCTCGCTCACAAGACTCGCCAAAAAAGGCTTGCCCTACATCAGCGTGCTCACTGACCCGACCATGGGCGGCGTGAGCGCAGGTTTTGCCTTCGTGGGCGATGTAGTGATCGCTGAACCCAAGGCCTTGATTGGCTTTGCCGGCCCGCGCGTGATTGAAAATACCGTGCGCCAAACTTTGCCGGAAGGTTTCCAACGTGCAGAATTCCTTGTCGAAAAAGGCGCTGTAGATTTCATCTGCGACCGCCGCGAGCTGCGCACAAAAATCGCCTCGGTGCTGGCCATGCTGCAACGCCAGCCGGCAGAGGCTGTTTCCTGATCTTTGCTTTTGCGTGCGTCTGTGGTTTTGAATCATTTACCTTTATTTCCGCTGGGTTCGGTGCTGTTTCCGGGATCGGTCTTGCCGCTGCGCATTTTCGAAGTGCGCTATTTGGATTTGGTGCGCCGCTGTATTGAGACGGGTGCGCCGTTTGGCGTGGTCAGCCTGACCCAAGGCCGCGAGGTGGCCAAACCCGAGCAAATGGAGGCCTTTGCGCAAGTAGGCACGCTGGCGGTGATCACACAGCATGAAGAGCCGCAAGCCGGTCTGCGTGTGATCCGCTGCCTAGGCCAGCAGCGCTTTCGCACCTCGCGCATTGAACGGCTCAAGCATGGCCTGTGGATTGCGGATGTGAGCTATTTGCCGGAAGACAGCGTCGTCAGTGTGCCCCGTGAGTTGATCGCCTGCCGCAGGTTGCTAGAAAATGTACTTAGCCGAATGCCTGCCGCGTCCCAAAAAGACTTGCTCTCCGGTCAACCTACAGAGGCCCAGCTGTCTGATTGCAGCTGGCTGGCCAACCGCTGGTGTCAGCTGCTCCCGCTGCCCGTGGAGATGAAGCAGCGCCTGCTAGAGCTAGACAGCCCTTTGATTCGGCTCGAATTGGTGAGCGATCTACTTGACAAACTCGGTTTGAGCGAGTCTGGCAGCGGATGAGTACTATTTATTTGATAGCAAGCTATGCCCATTCTATAAGGGCGATAGGCCGTTTTTTCTTAGAAATGCCATGAAACGCTGCTTTGACCTGCTGCTTGCACTAATCGCAGGCTGTATTCTGATTTGGCCCATGCTTCTGGTGGCAATCGCCGTGCGCCTCACGTCCAAAGGCCCAGCCTTGTATTGGTCAGACCGCGTCGGCCAACATAATACCTTGTTCAAAATGCCCAAATTCCGCAGCATGCGCATCGACACTCCCGCCGTGGCCACCCATCTGCTAGAAAACCCAGAGATTTGGCTCACCCCCATCGGTTCGTTCATCCGCAAAACCAGTCTCGACGAACTACCCCAGCTCTGGTGCATACTCAAAGGCAATATGAGCTTCGTCGGCCCCCGCCCTGCCCTTTTTAACCAACAAGACCTAATTGCGCTGCGCACTGCGCATGGCGTACACACTCTCGTCCCTGGTTTGACTGGGTGGGCGCAGATCAATGGCAGAGACGAACTGTCCATCCCAGACAAAGTCAGCTTTGATGCTACCTACCTTCGCACCAAAAGTTTGGTTTTAGATATCCAAATCATCTGGCGCACTTTTGTACAAGCGCTCAGTTCGCAGGACATTTCGCATTGACATGCCCAATTCTGTTGACACTTCACCTCTGCACCGTCGTGTTGAAAGCCTACTGGCACTGCCGCGTCATGCCAAGAAAACTTTGGCCATCATGGCCGACACTTCTCTTTGCGTCTTGACTGTATGGCTTGCTGTTTGCTTGCGCTTTGAGAGCTGGGTCAGTTTGTCAGGCTACCAATGGCTGGCTGTTGCGCTCTCCGTCTTTTTAGCTATTCCGCTGCTCACAGCTTTTGGTTTTTATCACACCGTGATCCGCTATGCGGGTCGGCAAACCATTACAGCTGCTCTGCGTGCGATGAGTATTTACGCCATCATCTACAGCGCCGTTTTTACAGCCTACGGTTTTCCTCTTGTACCCCGCACCATTGGCATTTTGCAGCCCTTTTTACTGCTCATCAGCTTGGCATTGATACGGTTGCTCGCTAGTCAATTGCTTGGCGAGCAAATTCACACCACAGCGACACAAGCGAATTTACCGATCGTCCTGATCTACGGCGCTGGAAATTCTGGCCAACAGCTCGCTTCCTCTCTCAAAGCAAAAGGAGAAAGCCGGGTACTCGGGTTTTTGGATGACAACACGAGCCTGCACAAAGCACGCATCGCTGGCATTCCTGTGTACAGCCCTCATGAGCTACAAACACTCAGTCAGCAACACCAAGTCAGAGATGTCTTGCTTGCCATGCCCAGCCTAAGCCGCAGCAGACGAACCGATATCATCAAGGGATTAAGCCAGTCGCGTATCGCTGTACGCACACTACCGAGCTTGACAGATCTCGCAAGCGGAAAAGTCAGCGAAGATGATTTGCGCGAACTCGATATTGAAGATTTACTAGGGCGAGAACCTGTGGCTCCCATCCAAGAGTTATTGCGAGCCAATATCGCTGGAAAAAATGTTCTC
>JANMDE010000558.1:0-6998 GCA_031376105.1 Variovorax sp.
GCCAGCCTGCAATGAACGATGGCACGATCAACCGCATCGGCTCCAACAGCGGCGTGATGGCGCAATGTGGCCCGAACGATCCAGCTGACAAAATCCCGCAAGGCGATTTGGATACCGCGCAGGCCTATGGCAAGCGCGTAGCCGAAGTGGCTACCAAACTGCGCGGTTGAACGCAGAATTGATCGAAGAATCGATCACAAGCTCGGCTGAGCTGCAAATCGCCTCGCCCCCTGTTTGGGGGCGAGGCGAGTCGGCGTTTCTTGTGTAAGATGGCCGAATGCAGGTTCTCGCTCTTCTTCCATGGCCCGACTGGCTGGCGTTGGTCTGGTTTTTTGCGGCTTGGGTGACCTACTCTTGGTTCACCAGGCACCAGAGCTATAAGAGAAATTCCCTGATAGCCACCACCAATCGCTACCGTAGCTATTGGATGGAGCAGGCCACCAGCCGCGATCCGCGTGTGCTCGACGGCATCATCACGCAGAATCTCTCTTCCACACCCGCCTTCTTTTGCTCGACCACGATCATTGTGATTGGTGGCTTGTTTGCCCTCTTGGGTAGCACGGATAAAGCGGCTGAGCTGGTGCGCGATATTCCGTTTGCTCAGCGCACCACAGTGCTGATTTTTGATTTGAAGGTGCTGATCATGATCAGCGTCTTTGTGTTTTCTTTTTTCCGCTTTTCTTGGAGCATGCGCCAATACACCTTTGTGGCGCTCTTGATCGGTTCGATGCCTGATCCCAAGGAATTTGAATCCGGCAAGTTTGATCGACACGTGATTGCCCAGCGCGCTGGCCGCATGGTGGGCATGGCTGCTGAGACATTTAACGACGGCTTGCGCGGCTATTACTTTGCGTTTGCTTTGATTGCATGGTTTTTCTCACCTGTGGCCTTTGCTTTTGCGACTGCTTTTGTGGTGGCCATTCTCTACAGCCGTGAATACCGCTCTG
Source organism: Variovorax sp. (assembly GCA_031376105.1). Classification (GTDB taxonomy): domain Bacteria; phylum Pseudomonadota; class Gammaproteobacteria; order Burkholderiales; family Burkholderiaceae_C; genus JANMDU01. Next base: position 948 of record JANMDE010000558.1, read on the forward strand.
ATGTGCTGGAGATATTGGGTTGAAATCACCCGCCTTGCTTGCTCAGTGGCTTGTGATGGCGCTACTTCTGGCTTGGCAAATAAAGGCGCTGGCTGCGCCGCAAGTCAACTGGGGTGAGATGCTGGCGCAAGCGCGCAGCAATCCAGCGCAGGCGAACCTAAGCACGGATTTGCGCGAGCGCTGGGAAAGCACCTTGGTAGGCGGCGTCTCTGTCGCCAATGATGTGGCGCTTGATCCCGCGCAAGTGTGGGCTTGGCCTGCAGAGCGCTTTTCATCCAAAGATCAGTCCAAGCCCATCCTGATACGCACTGAGGAGCGGCAGGTAGTGCGCGTGACCGTTTTTTCAGAACGGCTGCTGAGTGACTTCAGTCTGAGTGTGCCGATGCCTCGGCTGGATGCCGTACATGTGTCTTACCGTCATGATGGCGGCCCTTGGACGACGCTGTCAGCGGGCGACACCTTGGCAATGAAGCGCTGGCCACTGGCAGATCGCCAGCCTAGTTTTAATGTGCCTTTGCCGCCGGGCCAGATCGATTTGGTGATGCAATTCGCGCATCGCGGCATTCTGGATGCGCCTGTGCTTCTGCAAAATGATCGCGCGTTTTTAGATTCGCGCACCGTCAGGATTTGGATGGCGGGCATCTTTGTGGGCATCAATTTGGTAATGGCCTTGATGGGCGTCTTGATGGCACTGAATTTTCAAAAAACCAGCTTCATGTCGGTCGCGGTAATGAGCACCATGGTGACCTTGGTGCTAGTGTTTGGTAGCGGGCTGGGTGGCATGGTGCTGGGTACGGGCAGCGAGCGCTTTAACGATGAAATGAAGTTCATTGTGAACACGGTCTGGGGCATGCTTTTGCCTTGGGTCGCAGCGGTCGCCATTGGCATACGTGTGCATTCTCGGCTGTGGTGGCGTAGCGCTTGGATGCTGGCGCTGGGTGGTGCGTTGCTGGCGTGGTTTTGGGCAGATTACAGCTTGCGCGATAGTGCGCCGTTGGGCGTTACTGTATTGTTGGTCTGTGTCCTGGTCTTTGTGTTGAGCATGCTGGCCTGGGCGTGGTACAAAAACTATTCGCGTCACCTAGGCATTTTGCTGGGCATGATGCTGTATCTAAGCGCTTTGTTTTTGCTGTTTGCTGCATACATGGGTGGTCTGGACACTGACACCAGTGGTGTCTTGGCGGCTTTGGTCAGCATGTTGGCTTCCTTGACCTTGATCCGTGGCTTGTTCATGCAGCATCGCATGGGTAGGCAAGTGCTGGCGCGGGCAAGGACTTCGCCTTTGCGAGATGTACTCACGGGCTTGCTCAACCGCGAGGGCATGCAAGCGCATTTGTATCAGATACGCAAGCGCATACACAATGAGCATACCTGCGCCGTGTTCATCTATATTGGCGTGCAAGATTCGGCCAGCGCAATGCAAGAGCATGGCGAGCAGGGCATGGAGATGGGCATGGTGCAGATAGCAGCCAGTTTATCGACCAGCGTATCGGGCGTGGATGGCGTGGCGCGTATTTCCAGCCATGCGTTTGGTGTTTTAGTGATGATGCCGCCCGACCCTGCGATGGCGACGCGCTTGGCGCAGAAAGTCTTGTCACGCTTGATGGCGCTGGCATCGCACGGTGCGCCCTTGGCTGGCACGGCTCGCATGGCAATGGCTTGGATACCTTTGTTTGGGTTTCGTGTTGATGCCTTAGAGCGGCGTTGCTTGCGCACGTTGGTGGAGCTTGACGTTGTAAAACGCATCGGCTGGGTGGGAGGTGCGGCATCTCATGCGGAAGCGGCGCAATTGCTGCGCGATGCTCGCAACGCAAGCAGCATGCCCTCCAGTGCAGAAGATATGCCAGAAGCGGGTAGCCCTTCCACGCTCAAGGAGGCTGCGTCATCCAACCTGTATGAGCGCATCCACCGCATTGAGCGCGAAATGCTGCATGGCGTGGACACCCGCTTTTTGGTGGAAGAAGCAGAACGTATGAGTCGCGTGTTGAACGAAGCGCATTCGAGCCAAGGCAGCTCGCAAACGATAGGCCCAGATGTGCAGCCCGAGGATCACGCGCAGACAGCGCTGCTCCCTGTGCCGCAAAAACCTTGGCCGGGTTGACCTGCGACTGAATCAGCGCAGCGCGTAAGCTGACGCATCTAATTCGGGCGCTCTGCCTGCGACCAGATCAGCCAGCAGCCGCGCACTGCCGCAAGACAGTGCCCATCCGCTTGAGCCATGGCCGAGACTGAGCCAAACCGGGCCTGCTGAACCTGCGCGGCCAATCACCGGCGGGCGATTGGCCAGCATGGGCCGTGCACCCTGCCATTCCTGTACCCCTTGGCTCATCACGGCAGCGCCAGGAAACCAGTCGTGCAGCACTTTGTAGAGCGTTTTCATGGCCGCAGGATTGAGCTTGCCCGCTGAACCGCCAACCTGCGCACTACCGGCTACGCGCACTCGCTGCCCCAGGCGAGTGATGCTCACTTTGTAATGCTCATCCATCAAACCCGAGCGCGGCGCATTCAGTGGCTCTTTGATATGCGCGCTCACCGCGTAGCCATACACTGGCCGCAGCGGCAGAGATAAGCCCATCGGCTGCACAAGCGGCGCAAGCTGAACACCTGTGCACAGCACCACCGCGTCATAAACCACCGCATCCGCGCTAGCGCCGGGCGTGAGATGTTGCGCTGGAAGCAATGAAGACAGTTGCGAAGGGCCCCGACTGTTTGCTACATAAACCGTAGCGCGCTGTGTTGTATTTAAAGGGGAGGAATCGACTTTTTGTACTGAAGCGTTGAATTCAAACTGCACACCCATGCGTCGGCACTCATCTTTGAGCAAGAGCGCAAACTGCCTGCAATTAGCCACTTCGTCTTGCGCTAAATGAATCGCGCCAGTAAAGTGGGTGTCGGTGTTGATGGCTGGTTCAATCTCGCGTGCAGCCGCTTCGTCTAGTTCAGCAAAAGGCACGCCCAGATCGCGCAGCACGCTCAGGCTGGGTTGCACCATGGCGCGGTCTTTCTCGCTGCGCAGTGCGATCAAGTAGCCCTGCGCGCGGTCGTATTCGAGGCCGTGGCGCTCGGTGATGGCGTGCAGTTGGCTGCGGCTGTAAAACGCCAGTTGCTGCAAGGCGCTGCGGTGGCGCAAGTAGGTCTCGGGCTTGCATGCACGCCAAAAATGCCAAAGCCATGTCAAGTCTGAGCCCGATAGCGGCAGCTTGAGACGAAACGCCGCATGCGGGCTGAACATTTGCTTGAGCACTTTCCACGACATGCCCGGCGCTGCCCAAGGCGTCACATAACCCGGTGAGAGCACGCCAGCATTGGAAAAACTACTCTCTTCAGCAGCAGCGCTGCGGCGCTCATAGACCGTAACTTGATGGCCATCACGCGCCAGCTCGTAAGCGGTAGTGATGCCAATGATGCCAGCGCCAACAACTGCAATTTTCATGGATTCAGACAAGTTGAAGAATATTTTTAGGAAGAAATAGTGAGTTTGCCGTTATAAAACCTGCAAAGTATGCTACTAAATTGATAGTGACTATTGTAAGTCGGAAAGCCCCAGTTTATTAGATGAAGCAGATCAATTCAGCAGACTCTCCATCTGCAATGCCATCTGCATCACAGCATCATCATGCCCCGCGTTGTGCCATAACATCAGGCCGGTGGGTAAGTGGCCTACGCGGTAATTTGGCAAACTGATGGCGCAACCGTCCGCTAAATTCACCACACTGGTGTTGCGCAGCATCAAAGCGTTCACGCGGAAAAATTCGGCGTCGCGCGCAGCGTCTTGTGCTGTATCGATGCCGTCAATGGGTGTCACATCCGCTATGGGTGCGGCCACCAAAGGCACGGTCGGCGACAGCACGCCATCGAAGCCGTGGAGTGCGCTTTGCAGTTGCGTGATCCAGCGTTGGCGGGCGAGTTGCAGGCGCACGTAATCGGCAGCGCTCATGCCGTCTGCCATAGCGATGCGTTGCGCCACGCGCGCATCTAGTTCGGCTTTGCGCGCAGGCCACAGCCCGGCGGGGATCATCCAGCTTTGCACTTCAGGTGCTGAGAAGCCGCCACGTGATTGAATCGTCCCGAGGTCAGCGATCTGACTGAGCGCAATTTCCGTGATCTTTGCGCCAGCTTGGCTGAGCGCTTGCAGACTGCGCTCGAAATTTGCTGCCACGTCGGCATCAAGCCCATCGAGCATTATGGTTTTGGCGACAGCGAAGTGGCCATCTTTCAACGGTTTGCTGTTTGAAGCGATGGCTTGACCGCTCAAAATTTCATGCGCCAGAATGGCATCGCGTACGCTGCGTGTGAGCGCACCGATGCTGTCAAGCGTATGCGAGAGAGGTATAGCGCCCTGCAAAGGCACGCTACTGGCCGTCGGCTTGAAACCCACCAAGCCGCACAGCGCCGCTGGAATACGGATCGAGCCGCCAGTATCAGAGCCCAAGCCGATGAAGGCTGCGCCGCTGGCTACCGATACCGCTGCACCACTAGAAGAGCCACCCGGAATGCGCCTCGTGGAAGGATCGGCCTTTAAGGCCAATGGGTTCACCGGCGTGCCAAAGTGCGGGTTCACGCCCATGCCCGAGAAGGCAAACTCCACCATGTGCGTGCGCCCCAGCACCACGCCGCCAGCCGCTTTGAGGCGCGCAACAGCCACAGCATCTTGCACTGCTGGCGCATTGCCGGTCATCGCCGTGCTGCCGCTGGCGGAAGTTTCGCCCGCCACATCAAACAAGTCTTTCACCGAAATCGCCAAGCCGGCCAGCGGCAAATCAGCGCTGGTTTTCTGGGATTGCTGTAACGCCAGCAGGTTCAAGCTGCGAAACGTGCTCTCGCAAGCCTTGGATTGGGCGATCTGCAGGCTGCGCTGCATTTGCTCAAAAGCGCTGGTCTGCCCCGAGCGGATGGCGCGGGCGGTAGAGTGAAGGTCAGGAAGGGTGGGCATAGGCTGCTATAATCACGGGCTTTGCTGCTCGGGCTATCTTCAATGGTTCAGGTTTAGCAAATATCCGCAAACTGGCTCAACCAAGGTGTTGAGCGCTGAATTCAAAAATGAAAACAGCGCTTGATGCGAGCTGGATTTTAGACCCAACCTTAGGAATCACACCATGGCAATTTCCATGCGCGACATGCTGGACGCTGGCGTCCATTTCGGCCACCAGACCCGTTTCTGGAATCCCAAGATGGCACCGTTCATCTTCGGCCATCGCAACAGAATTCACATCATCAACCTCGAAAAATCGCTCCCGATGTACGAGGAAGCGATGAAGTTCGTCCGTCAGCTGTCTGCCAATCGCGGCAGTATCATGATTGTCGGTACCAAGCGCACCGCACGCGACATCGTTGCTGAAGAAGCAGGCCGCGCAGGCGTGCCTTTCGTTAATCAGCGCTGGCTCGGCGGCATGTTGACTAACTTCAAAACCGTCAAAGGTTCACTCAAGCGCTTGAAAGACATGAAGGCTCAGCAAGAAGCTGGCCTAGATGCTTTAAGCAAAAAAGAGCAATTGACCTTCTCCCGCGAGATGGCCAAGTTGGAAAAAGACATTGGCGGTATTGCTGACATGCCTAGCTTGCCTGACGCTATTTTCTTGATCGACGTGGGATACCACAAGATCGCCGTGCAAGAAGCCCGCAAACTGGGGATTCCCATCATCGGTGTGGTGGATTCAAACCATTCGCCAGAAGGCATTGACTACGTTATCCCTGGCAATGACGATTCCGCCAAGGCTGTGTTGCTTTACGCGCGCGGCGTGGCCGACGCGATCCTTGAAGGTCGTGCCAATGCCGTCCAAGAAGTGGTCAAAGCCGTCCAAAGCAATGACGAATTCGTCGAAGTCGAAGAAGCCAAAGCTGCTTAAAGCTTCCGCTTCCCCGCAAAAAGGGGCTGTTTGCAGCCCCTTTTTGTTGTAAATTATTTATCTAATCTCCGAATACAAATTTCCGAACATCCGGACGCAAAAGACGCAAAAAAGGAAATCAAAATCTTAGTTGAGCAATCTGTTAAAAGCTGGTTCAACTTCTGTTTTTAAGAATCATTTTTGTATTTTGCCTTTTTTGCGTCTT
>JANMDE010000560.1:0-7150 GCA_031376105.1 Variovorax sp.
TCGTACAGGCCTTTGTCTTCTTGCAGATAGCCTAAATTAAACCAATGCATGCCAACTTCTGGGTGGCTAACGGTTAAGCGCTCCAGCAATTGAAAGGCTTCGTTTTTACGATCTGTGATTGTCAGCACATAGGCTTTGCTAGCCAATGGGTAATCGTCTTGCGGGCGCATGGCAGACATGCGCTCGAAAACCGCCTGCGCTGCGCCAAACTGCTCGAGACGCAGCAACACGCGCGCCCATACACGCAGGGCTTTGTAGTGGAGGGCGGGCATCATTTGCATAGTGCGATTCCGATTTGTGTACAGATACGTACTTTCTCAACCACGCTGATGATCCAAATGAAGCCCAGCAATAAAAATGCAACGAAGGGCACATGGCGGTCGATGATGGCTTTGGGCGTGATGAAACGAGCAGCGCTCACGAAAGGCTTGGTGATGGCCTCAAGCGCTCTGTAGAAAAAATTAGTTTCTTTCTTAGACCCAGCAAGCAAGCCAAGGAGAAAACGCCCAGCCAATGCCAACAAGGCAATTTCGCACACAAGCTTGATGATGCTGATAAACAAAAGCAAAAGACACCTCTAAGTAGAACTACGTGCTTGAGTGTTAGCAGGTTGGCTGACCGATTACTTACACGGATGTGCTATTTCGCACGTTTTGCACGCAGGAGCAGTGCAAACCCTATCGGGAATTCCCCTATTTTTCGAGGTCCACCGCGGTTTGCTATCTTTTTCGCACGATGCCAGCGGGCAGCTCGCCTGCGGTGCGCCACGCGGGGCTGCCAAACCAATCGTCACCTGCCAAATAAGCGCGCAGCATTGGCAGCGCATCCAGGCCCCAGAATAATTGGCCGTCCACCTCCATGGTGGGCACACCAAAGATACCTTGCGCTATCGCGGCATCGGTGTTGGCCTTGAGCTCGGCTTTGACAGCCGCATCGTCTATGGCGCGCTTAGGTTGGAGCTTTTGCGCCAACGCCTGTAAGCGCTCCGCATCGCTCGCCTCCAGAGCGCCTTGCCAGACATGCTCAAACAGCATTTGCGTCACGTATCGGTTGCAAGCGCCGCCCTGCCCGCAGGCAATGCCTAGACGCAGCAGGCCGATCGGGTTGAACGGATGGCTGGCTGGCATTTGCAAACTCACGCCCTGCTCTTTGGCCAGCCAGTTGATTTGCCGATAAGTCCAGGTGCGTTTCGGTTGAATTTCAGCGGGCCCGAGCTGGCCAAAATGCTGCAAAACAGCACCGAAGAGCACGGGCTTGTAAGCCACGCTGTGGCTGATGCCTGCGAGGGCTTGTGGCAATTGCTCAAACGCGAGGTAGGCGTAAGGAGAAATCACGTCGAAATGAAAGGTGATGTGCTTCATGACTGAGCTGCAGTATGGCTGCTGAGCAAAATTGGGTTGTATTGCGCCTCGGGAAAGGCTGCGTTGCGGTGACGCTGCGGCAAGGCCTGCACCACGGCTTCTTTGAAAGCCTCGCTGGCTTGCCCCCAGCGCACGATTTCGTCAATCGTGCGGTAACAGCCACGGCACCAGCCTGTGGGCGTGTCCATTTGGCAAAAGGAGATACAGGGAGAGGGCGTAGGCATGATTTACAAAGAAAATGGGCTGTTTGCCCTTATAGAATCAACATAGTATGCTATAAAAAACATAGTAATTATGATGCGGGGGTTTCTGCAACATCGCAGGCTGGCGCGCCAGTCAAGGTCTGTAATTGCGTAAAACTGAGCTGAAAGACCGCATTCGGATGGCCGGCAGCCGCCCAAATCACATCAAAGCGCGACAGCGTTTGATCAATCAAAGTGACTGAAGGCTTCAAATGCGCCAGCGGCGACACCCCACCAATGGCAAAGCCTGTTGTCGCTTTCACAAAATCTGCATCCGCTCGCCCGAGTTTTTGCCCTGTGCTGCAAATAAGCGCCTGCACCTTCTTCTCATCCACACGACGGTCACCCGAGGTGATGACGAGCACAGCCACGTCATCAGGTTTGCGGCGAAAGATGATACTTTTGGCAATTTGACCGAGCTGCACACCCAGCGCATCCGCAGCTTGACTCGCCGTGCGCGCGGCATCCGAGAGCATCACGGGCGGATGAGGATGACCCGCAAGCAGCAAGGCTTGAGCGACACGTTGGGCAGAATCTGGCAGTAGCATTGAGGTGAAAGAGGCTATACGCCCTTATAGAATAGGCATAGTGTGCTATTTAATTGATAGTAAGTTTAGCCAACGCGTTTGTTGAGCAACGCTGTTGCAGCGCGAGAGTTTGGCTTTCTGCCCAGCGCATTGCTGATGAATTGTCCAGCATCGATCAGTGCCTCTAGGTCAATGCCTGTCTCTATTCCCATGCCCTGCAACATATAGACCACGTCTTCCGTGGCCACATTGCCGGTTGCGCCTTTCGCATAAGGGCAACCTCCCAAGCCAGCAATGGAGGTATCAAATTGCCAAATACCCATTTCCAGCGAAGCCAGCGTGTTAGCCAGCGCTTGGCCATACGTGTCGTGGAAATGGCCGCTGATGTCGTTAATCGCGAAATGCATGAGCGTCGCTTCCAACGCTGCCTGCACCTTGCGCGGTGTACCCACGCCAATCGTATCGGCCACGCCGACGTGTTGCACACCAATGCCGCGCATCAACCCAGCAAGGTATTCCACCCGCGAGGGCGCAATCTCGCCTTCATACGGGCAACCCACCGTGCAACTCATCGCGCCGCGCACATAGATGCCCTGTGCCTTCGCAGCTTCCACGACGGGTGCAAAGCGTTCGATACTTTCTGCAATCGAGCAATTGATGTTTTTCTGGCTAAACGCCTCACTGGCCGCGCCAAACACCACAATTTCATCAGGGCGAATGGCCGAACTCGCTACCGCCGCCTCAAAGCCCTTCAAATTCGGCGTGAGCACGCTGTATCGCACACCCGGCTTCCTCCTAATACCCGCCATCACCTGCGCGTTATCCGCCATCTGCGGCACCCATTTCGGGCTCACATAGCTCGTCACCTCAATCTCACGCAAGCCAGCCGCCTGCAAACGATGCACCAGCTCAATCTTCACGCTCGCTTCGATCAGCTGCTTTTCGTTTTGCAAGCCGTCACGCGGACCGACATCGACGAGTTTGACTTTTAAGGGAAGTTTCATATCGATATTTACCAAAAACATACTGCCACGGATCAAGGCAATACTGACTGCACCACGCGCACATAAGATGCGTCGCTCAACTCCAACACATGGTTAGCCACGTAGCTATTCTGTGAATCTGGCTCAAGCGCTGCCGCCACCAAATTCGCCATCGGTTGATTCATCGGCACATACCAACCACCGGCAGGCAAGAGCTTCTCAAACCGCTCTAAATCCACCGTGACTTCGCGAATCGCCGCATTCGCAGCAATCGCACCACGCGCATCTAGGCGTTGACCACCCTTTTCCGTGAGCACGCGATACCGCTGCGCCTGCACCCGGCGCTCTTGCGTCACAGGCTGAAGCTGGACACCCAAGGCTCGCAGCTTGCTAGCCGCCTCGGTTTGGCTCGCAGCCAACCAGTAACCACAAGGGCGTTCTCGTGCGCGATTGACGCTTAATTGCAATGCAGAGCGCCACTCCACTTCCACCGCTCGATCAGCACCTGAGACCGCATCCACAAATTGCAGTGTTTCGCGCCCTGGTGAGGCTTGCGCACTGATGACAAGTTCGCCTTCGCAGGCCTTCGCTGCAGCGGCATCACCTGCCGCTTTGATCGCGGTCATCAAACCAGCGCCCTGCTCTGCCGCGCTTTGAATCACCGCTAGGCTGGCCACCACATGGCTATGCACGCGGCGTGCCAGATGCGCGCGCCCAAGGCCCACGCCGCGTGTTTCAATCAAGATACTCACTGCATGGCGCAGGCCATACACGTTGCGTCCTGTGTCGGGCTGCACACCGCCCATGCTGACCACCGCATCCTTGGGATCGGTGGAACTGGTGTGATACCAAAAGACAGAAAGATTCTGCCTCTCAAGCGCAGTTCGCGCCTTACCCACAAACTCGCGCAAAGCCAAATCCGACACTGCCGCATCCATGTTACCCACAGTAGCAGCCTGCAAAAGCGCATCGTATTTTGCATACGCCGCTAATTTATCCAACCATCGCCCGCCTACCGTGAACTCATGCAAGTCCATCACCACATGTGGCGAGAAACGCAGCGCGGTTGCCGCAATCGCACGAGCCTCTGGGGTCTGCAAAAGCAGGTGATCGCGATTCACATCCAGCCCATTGGCTGTAGCGCGCACAAAATTTTGCGCACCGTCGGGGTTGGCGCGCGGCAAGATCAACACGTTGACGCGCTCAAGCAAACTGCGCTGAGTGGTGACGAGTTGCACAGCCAAAGCCAACGCAGCTTCGCCTCCCGCAGGCTCGTTACCGTGTTGCTGCCCCAAAATCAGCACCGTGGGCCTGTTGTGCTGAAAACCCGATGGGGGAGACAACTGAAGCAGCGGTATATCGCGCCCCTGCTGCGATTTGCCAACCAACTCCAAGCGCAGCCAATGACCTGATGTCCCAGAGAGTTGGCGCAAATACGCCAGCACCTCATCATGGCTGGCAAAGTCAGTGCGGGCCGTCGCCAAGCTGGGCGTTTTGTATAGCACCACAGGATCTGGATACCTCGCGGCGACAGCATCCGGAATTTTGGCGACGCGCGAGGCATCAAACTGAGCTACAGCATGAAATGAGATGAGCGCTGAAACACAAGTTACCACCCAATGCGGCATCGCTAGAAATTTCGACTTAAACATGCTGCAACCTCTTATTTATTCAAAGACTGCCCAGCAATCGCCGCTAAGAGCGTTGCCAAGCCGAGCAGTTGGAGCAAGCCGTTCATCAGGCGCTTAGCCTCAACAACTCCGCGCCATCCATCACCTGATCGCCCGGCGCATACAGAATCTCGGCCACCACGCCGTCTTTCGGCGCGGCTATCGTATGCTCCATTTTCATCGCTTCCATCACTGCCAGCGTTTGCCCAGCGGTCACCCTATCGCCCGCTTTCACAGCAAACGACACCACCTTACCGGGCATGGGGGCCGTTAAGCGTCCGCCTTTGGTATCGGTTTCTGCGACTTGAAGGAAAGGGTCAATCACTATTAATTTAGTAGCACCCTTCGCTGTGAATATATGGGCTAACTGACCTTTTTCGTGTGAAATGGTATACACAAAAGCTAAGCATCGCTCAGCGCCAAACGAGAGTTTCACAGCATCACCCGCAGCCTCAATTTCCAGCAAAGCTTGCTCCGTTTCATCACCCGATTGAATCTTCAATAGCAAAGCGCCATCGTGCAAATACTGGAGCACCGCACTCACCGGTTTGTCATGCCACGCCAAAGAAAAGCTGCGCGTGGCCACGCCAAACGGCCTCCAACCATCACGCTGGCTGAACGGATCGCTGGTTTGCGTGGCACGCTCCGCTAGCAAAATGTGAGCTAACACGGTAGACACTGCAAGGGCGAGAGGCAACTTTTCTTGGCTAAAAAGCACCTTCTCTTCACGCTGAATCAGTGCTGTATCCAGCTTGGCCTGCGAAAAAGATGCACTCGTCACCACATGCCGCAAAAACTGCACATTGGTGGCCAGCCCCACGATCTGCACTTCGCTCAGCGCCCGATCCATCTTCGCCAGCGCTTCCTCGCGCGTTCGCCCATGCACGATCAGCTTGGCAATCATCGAGTCGTAAAAAGGCGAAATCGCGTCGCCTTCGCACACGCCGTCGTCTACGCGAATGCCGCTTCGCTCGAAAGCTGAATGCGCCGGTTTGCGATAAACATTTAAGCGACCCGTGGCCGGCAAGAAATTGTTATCCGGGTTCTCCGCGCAAATCCGCGCTTCCAGCGCATGGCCGTCAATCCGCAAATCGCTTTGATGCAAAGGCAGCTTCTCGTTGGATGCCACGCGCAATTGCCATTCCACTAAATCCAAGCCCGTGATGGCTTCTGTGACGGGATGCTCCACCTGCAGCCGTGTGTTCATCTCCATGAAGTAAAACTTCATTTTTTCCGGCTGATCGTAGCCGCCGGTCTGCTCCACGATGAATTCGACCGTGCCCGCACCTAGGTAGTTCACCGCCCGCGCTGCATCCACCGCCGCTTTGCCCATGGCCTCGCGCATGCTTTGTGGCAAACCCGGCGCAGGCGCTTCTTCCAGCACCTTTTGATGCCGCCGCTGCACCGAGCAATCGCGCTCAAACAAATACACATAGTTGCCATGCGCATCGCCAAAGACCTGAATCTCAATATGGCGCGGCTTTTGAACGAATTTCTCAATCAGCACGGCATCGTCGCCAAAACTGTTGATGGCTTCGCGTTTGCAAGATGCCAATGCGCTGGCGAAATCCTCTGAGCGCTCCACAATGCGCATCCCCTTGCCACCACCGCCCGCGCTTGCTTTGATGAGCGCCGGGTAGCCTATTGCGTCAGCCTCTTTTTGCAACCGTGCTGCATCTTGGTTCGCGCCGTGATACCCCGGCACCAGCGGCACACCCGCCTTCTCCATCAGTTGCTTAGATTCCGCCTTCAAGCCCATCGCCTTGATCGCAGCGGGCGGCGGCCCAATGAACACCAGCCCCGCATCCGCGCAGGCTTGTGCAAACTCCTCGTTCTCACTTAAAAATCCATAGCCCGGATGCACCGCCTGCGCCCCAGTGGCCTTGGCCGCTGCCAAAATTGCCCGCCAACGCAGATAGCTCTCTTTTGGTGAATTGCCCTCGCCCTCGCCGATATACACCGCCTCATCACAAGCCGCCACATGCTTGGCCCGCGCGTCTGCTTTGGAATACACCGCCACAGTTTGAATCGACATCTTGCGAGCCGTTGTCGCAACACGGCAAGCGATTTCGCCGCGATTGGCAATCAGTATTTTTGTGAACATAAAAGGCTAAGCGGAAGAAGTTTGAGGAGAACCAGAAAAGAAAGCAGAAATTTTTCGCACCACCAGCCGCAGAAATTTCCACAGCGCAATGATGAGCAACACAGACAACACCAACACAATCAGCAGCGTGATGCCAAAAATCACTGGGTTGTTGGTGGCTAACCAAATCATTAACATCACCAAACCCTCTTATGCAAAGCTAAAGATGTTGTTAGAAAACGGCTCGGGCGAGTTGTTTACTGCAGCGCGCGTCGTCATCTTGG
>JANMDE010000579.1:0-3308 GCA_031376105.1 Variovorax sp.
GTGCAGCTGGCAGCCAGCAGCAAGCCTAAACCGATCCAGAAGAGGGCGCGACGCTTGGGCTCGCTGGTGTCGCCGCGCAGCCACCGCGCCAAACTCGACAACCAGGTGCGAGCGCCGACGAGCAACACCAGCCAAGCCGAATAGCCCAGCAGGTAAAACGAAGCATCTGAGAGCCAAGCGCCCAAACGCCCGCCCCAGTTACGTGCGGCTGCGCCTGCTGCAGCACTGCCCGAGGTGGACCAAGCCGCATCAACCGCTGAATGCGTGACGAGCGCCAGCAGCCCAAACAGCAAAGCCAAAGCGCCCAGCATCAAGGCCAGTTCTTGAGAAAATCGGCGCGGCTTCACGTTGCCGCCAGAAGCAGTGCTGCGAGCGCCAGCCGACGCATTGAGGGTGTCAAGAGAATATGCCATCTGTGTAGGATCCGCTGAACAAGTTATCCGCGAGAATCAGGCTGGCTTTAGGGTGGTTTGCAGCGTGAAAAAGCCTCGCTTTAGCACCGCTCAAGCTGTGGTTTTTGTCTAACATTCCATCCCTTCATCCAGCCTGCTTCATCGCGGAACTTTATTCAGCGAATCCTAAAATGATAGCGTACTTCCGCCTGCATGAAAAAACGGCTGCATTCTAAGGTGCAGCCGTCGGGGGAGTGATTTGTAACAGGTGTCAACCCAGCGTGTTGAGGCGTTCGCGAATCAGCACAGCGCCCGATGCTTGGGTTTCAATGAAACCACGCTCTTCCAAGTCTTTCATCACGCGGCTGACCATCTCGCGCGATGCGCCCACCATTTTGGCCAAATCTTGGCGTGAGACTTTGTCGCGGATGAAGTGATTGCCCTGAACATCAAGCTCAGAGGCTTCCATCAGCGCACGCGCCACGCGGCCATACACATCCATTAAAGCCAGAGATTCAATTTTGCGATCGGCATTGCGCAGGCGCTGCACCAAACCCTTCATCACGGCATAGGCCATGGAGGTGTTCTCGGGCAGGCAACGGGCAAATTCCAAACGGCCCAGCATCAATACATCGGTTTGCACCTCGGCGCGTACCGTGGCTGAATGGGGCTCGTTGTCAATCAGGCTCATCTCACCGATGTAGTCGCCGGGTTGCATATTGGCCAAAATCACTTCGCGCCCCCGGCTGTCCGAGGTGAAGACACGGCAGCGGCCGGTCAAAATAATGAACAACGCGTTAGACTTTTTGCCTTGCTCCACCACCATTTCACCACGTTTGAAACGCCGCTTTATCACAGCGTCAGCCACGGCATCGCCTTGCGTGGGAGTAAGCATGGCAAACAAGGGCACTCGGCGGATCAATTCCAGGTTAGAAAGCATCGACATCGGTTTGTCCCTCAAAAGACTTTTGTTTGTTATGTGTGAATGACGGTATGTTGCGGCTTGATTTTCAGCAAACCACATCAAGGTAAGAGCAAAGACAGAGATAATCACCGCTATACAACGGTTCTTAAGCAAGACTGTACATCAAATGTGGCACGCAAGCCACATTCATTTCTCCAATTATCTCTCTCATGAAACACGCCAAAGTCCTCATCCTCGGCTCCGGCCCTGCTGGTTATACCGCCGCCGTCTATGCCGCTCGCGCCAATTTGAACCCTGTTCTCATTACCGGCATGGCCCAGGGTGGCCAGCTCATGACGACCACAGAGGTCGACAACTGGCCCGCTGACGTGCATGGCGTGCAAGGGCCTGAGCTGATGGAGCGCTTCTTGGAGCATGCCAAGCGCTTTAACACCGAAATCATCTTTGACCATATTAACAAAGTCGATTTTTCTAAACGCCCGTTCACGCTCACTGGCGATTCTGAAAGCTACACGTGCGACAGCTTGATCATCTCCACCGGCGCATCGGCCAGATATTTGGGTATTCCCTCGGAAGAAGCCTTTATGGGCAAAGGCGTCAGCGCCTGCGCTACGTGTGACGGCTTTTTCTACCGTGATGAGACCTGCTGCGTCATCGGCGGCGGCAACACCGCTGTGGAAGAAGCGCTGTATTTGAGCAACATCGCCAAGAAGGTGTATCTCGTGCACCGTCGAGACAAATTCAAAGCCGAGGCAATTCTGATCGACAAGGTGATGGCGCGTGTCAAAGAAGGCAAGATCGAGCTCAAACTCTGGAGCACGCTGGATGAAGTCTTGGGCGACCAAACCGGCGTGACCGGTGTGCGCCTGAAAAACACGCAAACCGGCGCGAAGGAAGACGTGACGCTCAAAGGCTGCTTCATTGCCATCGGCCATTCGCCCAACACCCAAATCTTTGACGGCCAGCTGGAAATGAAGGGCGGCTATATCGTCACCAAAACCGGGCTAGAGGGCTTTGCCACGCAAACCAGCGTGCCGGGCGTGTTTGCCGCAGGCGATGTGCAAGACCACATTTACCGCCAAGCCATCACCAGCGCTGGCACTGGCTGTATGGCTGCGCTGGATGCGCAGCGCTTCTTAGAGCAGCAGGATTGAGCTGAAATCTGAGTAGGCTTGTTAGTGTCGGCTAACCATGCTATAATCTAGGGCTCTTCGGAATTCTCCGGGGGTTTAACTCATTCATGAGGTTCTTATGTACGCGGTCGTAAAAACCGGTGGCAAACAATATAAAGTTGCTGCTGGCGAAAAATTGAAAATAGAACAGATTGCTGCGGACGTGGGCCAGGAAATTGTGTTTGATCAGGTGTTGGCAGTCGGAAACGGCGACCAACTCAAGATCGGCGCTCCTGTGGTCGCGGGTGCATCAGTCAAAGCCACGGTCGTGGCGCAGGGTCGGCACGACAAAGTGCGCATCTTTAAGATGCGCCGTCGCAAGCACTACCAAAAGCGCCAAGGTCATCGTCAAAACTACACTGAAGTCGAGATCAGCTCGATCATCGGTGGTTAATTCAGAGGCACACTGAAATGGCACAGAAAAAAGGCGGCGGCTCGACGCGAAACGGGCGTGATTCACAGCCCAAAATGCTTGGCGTGAAAGCCTTTGGTGGCGAACTGGTCTCGGCCGGCTCCATCATCGTGCGCCAGCGCGGTACCAAGTTCCACCCCGGTGTGAACGTAGGCATGGGTAAAGACCATAGCCTGTATGCTCTGAAAGACGGTCACGTGAGTTTTTCTCACAAGGGCGCTCTGAACAAGCACCGGGTTAACATCACTGCTGCTGCTTAAAGCAGATCAGCAGTTTGTTCCCCAAAAGCCCCGCTCGACGGGGCTTTTTCAATACAAACACCCATGCAAATACAAAATACCGGACGCAAAAGGCGCAAAAGTTACGCAAAAGACGCAAAAAAGAAAAGAAGAATGCGCATCGTATTG
>JANMDE010000019.1:0-3112 GCA_031376105.1 Variovorax sp.
TCCAGCTTGGCAAGCAGCTGCGCCCAAAGATCGTCTGCTGCCGGCGGCTGGGCCTCTTCGTAATGGATACCGAGGCCGCCGCCAAAATCAATGTGCGCTATGGGCACACCAGCTGCCTCAATCGCGGCCACCAAATCCAAAATGCGATCCATCGCATCTAAATAGGGAGCAATGGTGGTGATTTGGGAGCCGATGTGGCAGTCAATGCCCACCACGTTCAAGCCCGGCAACGCGGCAGCCTTTTTGTAAACAGCCACAGTGTTTTCATGAGAAATCCCAAACTTATTGCCTTTAAGACCTGTGGAAATGTAAGGATGCGTTTTCGGATCCACATTGGGGTTCACACGGATACTCACTGGCGCTATTTTTCCCATGCGCGATGCCACTTCAGACAACACGTCCAGCTCTTCTTCGCTTTCTACATTGAAGCACTGAATGCCCACTTCGAGCGCGCGCCGCATCTCAGCGCGGGTTTTGCCCACGCCAGAAAAAATGATCTTTGACGGTGAACCGCCAGCGGCCAAGACACGCTCTAATTCTCCGCACGAGACAATATCAAAGCCACATTCCGCCTGCGCGAACAGCTTCAAAATCGAAAGTGAGGAGTTGGCCTTCATCGCATAGCAAATCTGCGCCTTGCGGCCAGCAAAGCCTTTTTGGTAAGCGGCCAAAGCCGAGAGCATGGAGGCTTTGGAATAAACGAACAAGGGCGTGGCGTGTTCGTGCGCGAGATCAGCCACGCGAACGCCTTCCACGCAGAGTTGGCCATCTTGGTACGCCACAAAAGGGTGGCCGGGCAGGGCGATTAGATTCATGAGGAGGATGGCAGGAGCTTCAGAGCGTTGGCGCAGAAGAAGGGGAAGAGGGCGCAGTTGCGGGGCTGGCGGGGTTAAGTACTTGAGGCAGCGTGGCGCGGTTTTGTGCGGCGGGTTCTCGCGGTAGCACCAGTCCACCTTTTTGGCCGCAGGCCGCCACGCTCGTCGCAGCGAGCACAGCCAAGCAGGTCGCGCCTACAATGGGTTTGAATTTCAACATCACTCAATTTTACTTGCCATGACCGACGCCGAATACTCAAGCCACGCCGAAGCCCTATTGAGAGCGGTCGAAGCGGGGTGCGATCGCATCAACGACACCAGCGATGCCGACATTGACAACCAGCGCGTGGGTGGGATGATCACAATCACGTTTGCCAACCGCAGCCAAATCATCATCAATCTGCAAAAGCCGTTGCAAGAAGTCTGGATGGCCACCAAGGCGGGTGGTTTTCACTATAAATTTTATAGCGCATGGCGCAGTACCCGCGAGGGCACAGAGTTCTATTCGGATTTAAACCAGCACGCCAGCGCGCAGTCTGGCATGCCACTGTTGTTTAGTTCCTAAACAAGTCCAGAATCGTTTTCTTTTCGTCTGTGGCTGGTGCCGTTGTCTTGCCAGGAATCCCTGCTGTGCCAGCCGCTGCAGGGGTGCCGTTCTCCGGCATTGGATCGCCTAGACCCAAGCTGTTGACACCAGCGCCGCGTGCAAACTCGTCATAAAACCATTCGCCGCCGATATTCAGCACGCCTTCTGGCGCGGTAGCCTCCATCACCGGCACGCCTTTGAGCGCTGTTTCCATGAAGGTGATCCAAGTGGGTAGGCTGAGTTGGCCGCCTGTGGCTGTGCTGCCCAAGGAGCGCGGGTTGTCGTAACCCATCCAGACCACGGCAGCGACGGTGGGGTGATAGCCGGCAAACCATGTGTCAATGGCATCGTTGGTAGTGCCGGTTTTGCCGTAGATGTCCGGTCGCTTCAAAGTCGCTTGAGCGCGTGCTGCGGTGCCAGAGCGGGTGATTTCTTGCATCAAACTGGTCATGATGAAGGCATTGCGGGCATCAATACCGCGCATCGATTCGTCCAAAACAGGCGGCTTGAAATCGAGTAGGACCTTGCCCTTTTGATCGGTGATTTTGCTGACCACATACGGATTGACGCGGTAGCCGCCGTTGGCAAACACGGCATATCCTGTGGCCATTTGCATCGGCGTGACTGAGCCAGCGCCCAGTGCCATGGTGAGGAAGGGGGGGTGTTTTTCCGCTTCAAAGCCAAAACGGGTGATCCAGTCTTGTGCGTTTTGTGCACCCACAGACTGCAAGATGCGGATAGAAATCATGTTTTTTGATTGCGCCAAACCCCGGCGCATCGACATCGGGCCGTCAAACTTGCCGTCGTAATTCTTGGGTTCCCAAGCTTGGCTGCCCGTGACACCTGCATCAAAAAACAAAGGCGCGTCGTTGATCACCGTAGCGCCGCTGAAGCCTTTTTCCAGAGCTGCTGAGTAAATGAAGGGCTTGAAACTGGAGCCGGGCTGTCGCCAAGCCTGTGTCACATGGTTAAATTTATTTTTGTCGTAATCAAAGCCGCCGACCAAGGCGCGTAAAGCACCCGTTCGCGGATCCAGGGCAACGAAAGCACCTTCAACTTCTGGCAATTGTGTGATTTCCCAAGTGTCTTTCGGTGTTTTCACAACGCGAATGATCGCGCCCCGGCGAATCTTGATGTTGGGTGCTGCGTTGGCAGACAGCCCCGATTGCGCCGCCTTCAAGCCATCGCCTGTGATCTCAACCAGCTCCACGTTGCGGCGCATGGCCACAATCTTCTTTGGCCCGGCCTCCAGCACCACGGCAGCCATCACCTCATCATTGTCAGGGCGCTCAGCCAATGCGTCGTCAATGGCTTCTTCCATTTCGTCTTTGGTTTGCGGTAGATCCAAGAATTTTTCTGGACCACGGTAAATTTGGCGACGCTCAAAATCCATGATGCCTTTGCGAAGCGCGCGATAAGCAGCTTGCTGTTCGGCGGCTTTGATCGTTGTGTAGACATCGAGCCCACGTGTATAGGTGTCTTCGCCATACTGCGCAAAAATGAGCTGGCGTACAGTTTCTGCGACGTATTCAGCATGGACGCGAGAGGTATCCGGCCCGGTGCGCACTTTCACATCTTCCGCGCGTGCGACCACGGCTTGTTCCTCGGTGATGAAGTTGTTTTCCAACATACGCTCAATGATGTAGAGCTGGCGGCGTTTGGCGCGCTGGTAGTTGGCCACAGGGTTGGCTGTGGATGGGAATTTAGGTAC
>JANMDE010000040.1:0-3392 GCA_031376105.1 Variovorax sp.
TGAAGCCAAGGCGGAAGAGGGTCAGATGAATTTTGATGCCGTGTTTGAAGTCTATCCCGACGTCAAAATGGGTGACCTGTCCACGGCTGAAGTGGAAAAAACCACCGCTGACGTGTCAGATGCGGCGATTGATCGCACAGTCGAAATCCTGCGCAAACAGCGCCGCACCTTCGCCCAGCGCTCCGCTCAAGATGGCACAGCCGAAGGCGATCGCGTGACCGTAGATTTCGTGGGCAAGATCGACGGCGAGCCGTTTGAAGGCGGAAAAGCAGATGATTTCGCCTTCCTCGTGGGCGAAGGCCAGATGCTCAAAGAATTTGACGAAGCTGTGCGCGGCATGAAGCTCGGTGAGAGCAAAACCTTCCCGCTGGCCTTCCCTGCCGATTACCACGGCGCGGATGTTGCTGGCAAAACGGCTGATTTCATGGTTACTGTGAAGAAGCTCGAAGCGCAGCATCTGCCTGAAGTGAACGAAGCCTTTGCCAAATCGCTTGGTATTGCAGACAGCTCAATTGAAGGCCTGCGCGCTGACATCAAGAAAAATCTAGAGCGTGAAGTGAAATTCCGCTTGATCGCCAAAAACAAAGGCGCTGTGATGGACGCGCTGATTGCCAAGGCTGAGCTCGATTTGCCTCAGAGCATCGTGCAGTCTGAGCTTGACCGTATGGGCGAAAGCGCCCGCGCTGACCTGAAAGCTCGCGGCATCAAGGATGCTGACAAAGCGCCGATTCCTGAAGACATCTTCCGCCCGCAAGCTGAGCGCCGTGTGCGCCTCGGCCTCGTGGTGGCAGAGCTGGTCAAGATCAACGATCTGGGCGCAAAGCCAGAGCAGATCAAGGCACACATCGAAGAAATGGCCGCATCCTATGAAAAACCAGCCGACGTGATCCGCTGGTATCAGAGCGACCGTCAGCGCTTGGCCGAAGTCGAAGCCGTGATCATTGAAAACAATGTGACCGAATTCGTCTTGTCCAAAGCCAAAGTCACTGAAAAAGCGGTGGCTTTTGACGAGCTGATGGGTCAGCAGTAAGTCTGCCGGGCCGACCTGCTCGGAGACCCTGAAAAACTCCCAAGATGGGGCTTGCACTTCTCAGTGCAGGCCCCATTTGCATTTTTAACATCAATTTGAGGGCTTGTCCCAGAAGCTGCGCCATTTTGCGCTACAGTAAGCATAGCAAGGAGCTTATTTCCATGAATCGCTTTATCAATCCACTTTCTGCGCAAGACACGATGAGCACCAGCGCTCACGACACCTTGAGCCCCAGCTCCCAGCGCCGCTTGGATCGCTTTGCCGAAAGCACCTTCGAGCCCGCGCAAGCGCTTGGCATGGTGCCGATGGTGATCGAGCAATCTGGCCGCGGCGAACGTGCCTATGACATTTATTCTCGCCTGCTCAAAGAGCGCATCATTTTCTTGGTCGGTCCCGTTGAAGACTACATGGCCAACCTGGTCGTGGCGCAAATGCTCTTTCTGGAAAGCGAGAATCCAGACAAAGATGTTTTTCTCTACATCAACTCCCCCGGCGGCTCCGTTAGCGCGGGTTTGGCGATTTACGACACCATGAATTTCATCAAGCCTGATGTGTCCACGCTCTGCACCGGCATGGCTGCCAGCATGGGCTCTTTCCTGATGATGGCGGGTGCAAAGGGCAAGCGAATCGCCTTGCCCAACGCCAGCATCATGATGCACCAGCCCTCCGGCGGCGCGCGTGGCATGGCCAGCGACATTGAAATTTCAGCGCGTGAAATCTTAAAAACCCGTGAATTGCTGAACAAAATCTACGCCGATCGCACCGGCCAACCTCTGGAAAAAGTTGCCCGGGATGTCGAGCGTGACTATTGGTTGTCGGCAGAAGAGGCCAAAGAATACGGTTTGGTAGATCAGGTGATCGCCAAGCGCCCCGGCTGATCACACGCCTCGCAACACAGTAACAGTGACTGAAACCGCTTTTGCAAGCAGTATCATTGGGTTAACCTCATTTATAGAACCATCCCATGGCAGACCGTAAAGGCACTTCCTCCAGCGAGAAAACGCTGTATTGCTCCTTCTGCGGCAAAAGTCAGCATGAAGTCAAGAAACTCATCGCAGGACCTTCGGTCTTTATTTGCGATGAGTGTATTGATTTGTGCAATGACATCATCCGCGATGAAGTCACTCCGGAGCTGGACAAAGAAACCAAAAGCGATCTGCCTACGCCGCTTGAAATCAAGCTGCACCTCGACAGTTACGTGATCGGCCAGCAAACCGCTAAGCGCGCATTGTCTGTGGCCGTCTACAACCACTACAAGCGCCTGCGTCACAAAGAAAAAGCTCGAAAAGACGATGTCGAGCTGGCCAAAACCAACATCTTGCTGATCGGCCCCACCGGCTCGGGTAAGACGTTTCTCGCGCAAACGCTGGCTCGCATGCTCAATGTGCCCTTCGTGATGGCTGATGCCACCACACTCACCGAAGCGGGTTATGTGGGCGAAGATGTGGAAAACATCATCTCCAAGCTGCTGCAAGCCTGTAATTACGACGTTGAAAAAGCGCAAAAAGGCATTGTCTATATTGATGAGATCGACAAAATCTCACGCAAATCTGACAACCCGTCCATCACGCGTGATGTGAGCGGCGAAGGCGTGCAGCAAGCGCTGCTGAAGCTGATTGAAGGCACCATGGCTGGCGTGCCGCCACAGGGCGGTCGCAAACACCCGAACCAAGATTTCTTGCAAGTTGACACTACCAACATCCTCTTTATCTGCGGCGGCGCTTTCCAGAGCTTGGAGAAAGTCGTGGAAGCGCGGCAAGAAGCTGGCGGCATTGGCTTTAGCGCTTCCGTCAAAAGCAAAAAGCAGCGTAGCCTGACCGATACTTTCAAAGACATTGAACCAGAAGATTTGATCAAATTTGGCCTGATTCCTGAGCTGATTGGTCGCCTGCCCGTGATCGCCACACTCGATGAGCTGAGCGAAGACGCGCTGATGCAAATCTTGACGGAGCCAAAAAATGCCGTCGTGAAGCAATACGCCAAGCTGCTGTCAATGGAGGGCGCTGAGCTAGAAGTGCGCCCCAATGCGCTCAGAGCGATTGCCCGCAAAGCGCAGTTGCGCAAAACTGGCGCGCGCGGCCTGCGCTCTATTCTTGAAGCCGCGCTGATCGACACCATGTTTGAATTGCCCGATACGACCAATGTGGCTAAAGTGGTGGTGGATGAATCCACCATCGACGAAGGCAAGCCACCGTTGCTCGTCTATCGGGAAGAAGCTAAGAAAGCCTGAGCGCTGTTGTATGTTCAGCAGTGCAAAGTGAGTTATTCCATTTTTAATGAGAAGCCATGTCTGGTACTACCCCCCTGCCCTCTGAACCGCTAGATCTGCCGCTGCTTCCGCTGCGTGATGTGGTCGTCTTCC
>JANMDE010000071.1:0-2105 GCA_031376105.1 Variovorax sp.
GCCCAAAGCTATGCTTTGGGCAATACTGCGGCGGTCATGAAGGCAGAGAAGAGTAGCAAACTCAGTGATGCGGCGCGTGCAAAAATCGTCTCAGCGGCTTGTCTGTCGGTGCTGACGGATCGGCAGTTTTTTCAAGGGCAGCCCGACTTTTTGAAGCTGGCGCGTGCCTCGTGCGAGCTGCCCGTGTTGCGCAAAGATTTCATGATCGAGCCGTATCAAATTTATGAATCTCGCGCCATGGGTGCAGACTGCATTTTGCTGATCGCTGCCTGCCTAGATGATGCGCAGATGGCGGATTTGCAGGCCTGCGCATTGAGCCTGGACATGGCCGTACTGGTGGAAGTGCATGATCGCGCCGAGATGGAGCGCGCTTTGAAGCTGAACAACGTGCCGTCCAAGACCATGCTGGGCATCAACAACCGCAATCTGCGGACTTTTGATGTGACGCTAGAGACCACGCTGGCCATGCTGGCCGATGTGCCTGCCGACAAGCTCTTGGTCACGGAAAGCGGCATCCTGACGCAGGCCGATGTGCTGCGCATGCGGGGTGCTGGGGTGCATGCCTTCCTCGTGGGCGAGGCGTTTATGCGCGCCGAAGATCCGGGGCAGGCGCTGGTGGCATTGTTTGCTTGAATGTAGTACGCTATATATAAAATAGCAAACTATTGATATTCTATAAGGGCAATGGCTGATTTTATCCAAGAATCTCTGCCTGAAATGGCTGACAATGCAGCTTGGATTGGCCGCTTCAACTTGCGTGATGTTCAGGCGGATTGGCAAGCATTGCTGCTAGATTTCCTGCAGAGCCCAGAGGGCGCCGCCTTGCAGAGCTTTCTGCAAACCCGCTTGCGAGCCGGGGCAGTGATTTACCCGCCGCAGCCTTTCAAAGCGCTTGAATTGACGGCTTTGAAGGATGTGCGCGTCGTGATTCTCGGGCAAGATCCTTATCATGGCGCGGGCCAAGCCGAGGGGCTGGCTTTTTCGGTGGCGCGGGGCGTGAAAATCCCGCCCAGTTTGCGTAATATTTTTAAAGAGCGCCAGCGGGATCTGGGTATTGCGCCCGCAGCACACGGCTCGTTGCAAGCCTGGGCCAGCCAAGGCGTGCTCTTGCTTAACACCACGCTCACTGTCGAAGACGGCCAGCCCGCCAGCCATGCCAAGCAAGGCTGGGACAGACTCACCGATGCCTTGATCCAAGCCTGCGCAGCCAAGCCAGATCCGCTGGTAATTATGCTCTGGGGAGCGCATGCGCAGGCCAAGCACGCCCTGATCGCCCAATGCAATGCAGACCAGCGCCACCTTGTGCTCACAGCCAACCATCCTTCGCCGCTGTCAGCGCTGCGAGCGCCCACACCCTTCATCGGCTGCGGCCATTTCAGCGCAGCGCAGCGCTTTTTAGAGCGCTCACATGATAAGAGCAAACTATTATTTCAATAGCAAACTATGTATATTCTATAAGGGCAAGTCACCGAAATTGCTCTTTATATTAGTCAGAAGGATGCCCCATGCGCATATCGTCCAGATAATCTTTGCTGATGTTGATGCTGCTTTTCAGGCCCACTTCGTCGAAATGTTTTTTCAGCCAACGCTCGCCGCATTGGCGGCCAAGTTCAAACAGCGCTTCAATCAGTTTGCCGTCTGCGCGGGATTTGCTGGAAGCTGGGTAGGCTTCGAGCGCCTCGCCGCCATCAATGCGGTGCAGGCGAATGGTGCGGTAGCGCTCGCTAGGCAGGTAGCCTTGCTGGATCAGGCGGTTGACCCAGTCAATCGCGCGCATTTGGGGGAGCAAGCTGGCGTTAAACGTCAACTCATTGACGCGATCCAATATCTCGTCACCGGTATCGGGTACGGCGTTGCGCTCCACAGGGTTGATCTGAATCAGCACGATATCGCTGGCAGTGCAGCGATAAATCAAGGGGTGTAGCGCTGGATTGCCACTGAAACCGCCGTCCCAATAATGCTCGCCTTCAATTTCTACCGCGCGAAAAAGCATCGGCAGGCAGGCTGATGCCATCACGGCAGCTTCGGTGAGCCGTTTGCCGGAAAAAATCTCCGCCTTGCCCGTCTTCACATGGGTGGCGCAAACATGAATATGCGGTGTACTG
>JANMDE010000366.1:0-4741 GCA_031376105.1 Variovorax sp.
GTCGCGGAAATTCGCCCCGGCAAGGTGCTCTATGAGATCAATGGCGTGCCCGAAGCGCTGGCTCGCGAAGCTTTCACCCTGGCTGCTGCCAAGCTGCCCCTGCGTACCACCTTTGTGGCTCGCATGCTCGGTCAATAAGGCAGGAGAAAATACATGAAAGCCCAAGAGCAACGCAAAGAACTGCGCGCCAAGGATGCGGCTGGCCTCGTCACGGAAGTGAAAGAGCTGCAAAAAGCCCATTTTTCGCTGCGTATGCAAAAAGCCACCCAACAACTCAACAACACTTCTCAGTTGCGCGTCACGCGCCGTGCGATTGCACGTGCCAAGACGATCGCCACTGAGCAGGCCGCCAAGTAATCAGGAGCCCTCAATGACGGAAGCCAAAAAATCCCTCAAGCGCACCTTGATCGGCAAGGTGGTGAGCGACAAGCGTGCCAAGACCGTAACAGTCTTGGTGGAGCGCAGTGTCAAGCACGAGCTGTACAGCAAAATCGTGGTGAAATCCAGCAAGTACCACGCCCATGACGAAAAGGGCGAGTACAAAATGGGTGACACCATCGAGATCACGGAATCGCGTCCGATTTCTAAAACCAAGAACTGGGTTGTGACCCGTTTGGTGCAAAAAGCCATCGACGTTTGATAACGCCTCGTCTGCACGTCTAGTTGGGTTTTTCTGCCCTCCTTGTGCAAGATGCAGACAAACGGCTCACAATGTGAGCCGTTTGCATTTGTGTTGTATCTCAAGCGCATCCAAGTAACATCTTTATTCACACGAACCACGAACCACGAACCACGGAGAATCACATGATCA
The DNA here is from genome assembly GCA_031376105.1 of Variovorax sp. Lineage (GTDB taxonomy): Bacteria > Pseudomonadota > Gammaproteobacteria > Burkholderiales > Burkholderiaceae_C > JANMDU01. The sequence goes on from JANMDE010000366.1 coordinate 812, forward strand.
AAATCGGCGACAAACTTCCCACCAGCACCTTGATGGAATATTCTGAAATCGAAGGCGAAGGCTGCTCGATTGGCCCTAATGCGGTTGACACCGCTAAGGCCAGTGCAGGCAAGACCATTGCGTTGTTTGCCCTCCCAGGCGCTTTCACGCCCACCTGCTCGGCTAAGCATGTGCCAGGCTATGTCGCGCAATACGACGAACTGAAAGCTGCTGGCGTGGATGAAATCTGGTGCGTCAGCGTGAACGATGCTTTCGTCATGGGTGCATGGGCGCGTGATCAGAAAACTGGCACTAAAGTGCGCATGTTGGCGGATGGCAGCGCGGCCTTCACACAAGCTACGGGCCTGACTTTGGATTTAACCGCTAGAGGCATGGGGCTGCGCTCGGACCGCTATTCGATGCTGATCAAAGATGGTGTGGTTGCCACGATCAACCGCGAAGCGCCAGGCAAATTTGAAGTGAGCGATGCTGCAACGATGCTGGTACAAGCGAAGGGCTGAAAATACCCTGGTCTAGTGCTATTCGTTGACTGACGAGACGCGTTTGCGTTGTTGATCGTTGTTGTACGATAAACACGCGGAGTCATAAAATTGATAGCAATTAAATCATCCCAAATCCGTTTGCATCTACGTCCTGATTTGGGCGCTTGCATCGAGGGAATGTGGTTGGGTGAGCTGCCTGTGTTGCGCTCCAGTGCTGCTGGCAGCTTAACGAATGTACGCCTCTCAGCCTGTTATCCACTCATTCCTTTTTCTAATCGTGTGGCGCATGCCCAATTGGTTTGGAATGGCACAAGTCACCCGCTTGTGAAAAATTTTGCAGGCGAGGAGCACAGTATTCATGGTGTGGGTTGGCAGCGTGCTTGGGAAGTTTTAGAGCTGACAGAGAATTTTTGCATGCTGAGTTTGGAGCATGCCGCTGACAAGTCATGGCCTTTTGCCTTTGATGCCTCGCAAACCTTTCGTCTGCAAGCCAATGTATTGGAGATGACGATGAGTATCACCAATCAATCGCCCCATGCTGCGCCTGTGGGGCTAGGCTGGCATCCGTATTTCATCAAGCGTGCGCAATCGCATCTGTGCTTTGAGGCGAAGGGCATTTGGCAGATGGGCAGTGACAAGCTGCCAACGGATTTGCAGTCCAGTGGTGGCTTGAATCAGGTCTGTGATTCGCTGGCTGTGGACAATTGCTTTGAGGGCTGGAATGGTAAAACGTTGCTGAGAGATGAGGTGATGCATGTCGAGATTGAATCTGATATGCGCCGCTTGGTGGTGTTTACTGCACCCGAGAAAAATTTCATTGCGATTGAGCCCGTGAGTCATACCAACAACGCGATGAACGCTGGTAACTTAAAAGAATCCGCCGAACGTGGCGTGGTGACGCTTGCTCCCGGACAATCGTGGCAAGTCTCAATGCAAATTGCAGTGAGTGCGTCCTAAGGCTCGTTATGAACACTTGGAATCAAGTCACCACCACGCCATCCATCCTCGGTGAAAGCCCGTTTTGGCATCCTCAAGAACTGATGCTCTATTGGGCAGACATTGCGGGCTTCAAATTGCACCGGCTTAACCCTTTTATGGGCGAGATAGAGACTTGGGCGATGCCCAGTGAGCCCGGTTGTTTTGCGCCTGCAAAAAATGGCGGTTTCATCATCGCCTTGCGCGAGCGCATCGTGCGTGCGCAGATCTGGGGCGGCGAACTGCACCCGCTACACACCTTTGCGCATGATCCAAAGACCACTCGTGCCAACGATGGCAAATGTGATGCATCGGGGCGCTTTTGGGCGGGCACGATGTATGAGCCGCGCGATGCACGCAAAGCGCAGCTCTGGAGCTACTCGCTACAAGAGGGCGCGATGCTCAAGCAAGGCGAAGCCACCGTGGCGAATGCACTCGCTTTCTCACCTGATGGCAAAACGATATATTGGGCTGACACCCCACAGCACATGATCTGGGCTTGGGATTTCGATATTGCCACCGGCGCAATGAGTAGTCAACGTATCTTCAAATCATTTGCATCCAAACCAGACGGTTGGACGAGCGGTTTAAAAAATAACGGTGGCTATTTCGGACGGCCAGATGGCGCAGCAGTGGATACGCACGGCAACCTTTGGGTTGCGATGTTTGAAGGCCAGCGCGTGCTGCAACTGTCACCCAGCGGCGACATCTTGCAAGACATCCCCGCGCCCGTGCTTTGCTGCACGATGCCGGCGTTTGGCGGTGACGATATGCAAACGCTTTACCTCACTACGGCCAGGCATAACCGCTGTGAAGCTGAGTTGGCACGCGAGCCTGCTCTAGGTTGTATCTTCAGCCTGCGAGTGAATGCCGCGGGATTGCCAGTGAATTTCTATCAAGACTGATCAAGCGTTCCCCCTCTTTCACTCAAAAATGGCGTTATCGTTATCTATAGAAGCCGCCCTGAAATCGGTATGTAGATTCCGCGTGCATTTGCGGCACAAGGCAGCCATTCCAAAGCTGGATACGAGTTAGAGCGGCATTGATCGCTGCGTGAGGGTAAGACTGGGCAAGCCCGCCCCAGAAGCCAGCCACAATCTGGGCATGAACAACAGCGCCCGCCCGTATCTTCGCATTGCCACGGAAGAAGCCTTCGCTACCGAAGAGCAATTGGCCGAGTTTCGCAAGATTCTTGCGCGCGGAGATTGTGATCACGGCTTCAAACATCTCATGGGCTTTTACATGAGTAGCCCCAGCGAGCGGGCCCAGCACATCATGCGCTGCCTTGTGGATTTGGATGACGTTCGTATCGGTCACATGGACGAAGCGGGCATCGACATTCAAGTTCTCGCGCTCACTTCACCGGGCGTACAGGTGATGGATGCGGCCACAGCCGTACGTGTCGCGCACAACGCCAACGATGAGCTGGCAGCCGCTGTTCTGCGGCATCCCACTCGCTATGTCGGCATGATCACGGTCGCGCCACATGCGCCGGCGGCTGCTGCGCAGGAAATTCAGCGCGGCGTGAACCAACTGGGCATGAACGCCGTGGTGATCAACTCGCATACGCAGGGCGAGTATTTGAGTGATCCCAAATTTTGGGAGATCTTTGAAGCAGCGCAAGCGCTTGATGTCCCGATCTACCTTCACCCAAACAGCCTGCCGCCCAAAATGATAGAGCCCTTCATTGAAGCCGGGCTCGATGGCGCAATTTATGGCTTTGGAGTCGAAACTGGGCTGCATGCGCTGCGCCTCATTGCGGCAGGTGTGTTTGATCGTTTCCCTAAGCTCAAGGTCATCATCGGTCACATGGGGGAGGCGCTGCCATTCTGGATCTATCGGCTCGATTACATGCACGCAGCCACCGTGAAATCAAAACGCTATCCGAGCGTTCAGCCCACGTTGCGCAAGCCCAGCGATTATTTACGAGAAAATTTTTACATCACCAACAGTGGTGTAGCTTGGGATAAAGCCATCCGCTTTAGTCAAGATGTGTTGGGCGTGGATCGTGTTCTTTATGCTATGGATTATCCTTATCAGTATGCAACGCAAGAGGTGGTCGCCTTGGATGCCATGGCTATGTCGGATGCTGACAAGAAGGCCTTCTTTCAGACCAACGCAGAGCGCGTATTCAAGATCAATATTTAAGGAGATCACGATGCAACGCCGCACAATCATTACGCAAGGCGCTATTTATTTTATAGCACTTATTGCACCATCCCTGTTCGCACAAACCTATCCTAACCAAGCCATCAAGATCATTGTGCCCTTCACACCTGGCACGGGCATGGACACGATTGCACGCGCGGTGGCGCCAAAGCTCTCGGAGAAACTCGGGCAAAGCGTCGTGGTGCAAAATATGGCGGGTGCCAGCGGCAATATCGGTGCCGATGCCGTGGCCAAAGCACCAGCTGATGGTCACACCATTTTGATGGGGGCCAACACGATGCTGATGGCTTCGCAAATGGTCAAG
>JANMDE010000109.1:0-12160 GCA_031376105.1 Variovorax sp.
CAGACCCGTGGTTTCAATCACCACGCGCTCAAAATCGAGCTCGCCTTTGCGCTTTTTCTCGGCCAGATCGCGCAGCGTGGTGCGCAGGTCTTCGCGGATCGTGCAGCAAATACAACCATTACTCATCTGAATGATTTGCTCGTTGGTGTCACTCACCAAAATATCGCTGTCGATGTTTTCTTCGCCAAACTCATTTTCAATGATGGCAATTTTCTGCCCATGCGCCTCTGAGAGCACGCGCTTGAGCAAGGTGGTTTTTCCGCTTCCGAGGAAGCCGGTGAGGATGGTGGCGGGAATCAAAGCCATGACGATTTATCCAGTTTTCTCAATGCGAGAAGGTGGGGAGTGTAGCGGCTAATTCAAGTCGATGGGTTGGCATTCAGGTAAAAAATACCGCCCCCATGGTTTGCAAGCGTGCCCGGTAGGCTTTACTATCAAAAAATGAGCGCATAGCGCAGATTGCCAAACGGCTATCGCCCTAAAATGTGCTCAAAATCCCTGCCATCCCGCCTGACTGGAGACTTCACATGATCCACCCTATCGACGCACAGCTGCGCACCCTCATGCAAAGCGGCAAACCGCTGCGCGGCCTCTTCAACGGCTTGGCCTCCCCCGCCTTGGTGGAGATGACGGCTTTTGCAGGCTATGACTTCACCATCATCGACAACGAACACGGCAGCGCAGGCCTAGAAACCACCGAGCACATGCTGCGCGCCGCCCGCGCGAGCGGCCTTCCCGCCTTGGTGCGCTGCTTGGAGCATGACATCGCCCGCACGCTCGATGCAGGTGCCAGCGGCCTGCAAATCCCCATGATCCGGGACGCTCAGCATGCACAAGACATCGCCGACAAAGTGCGCTATCCGCGCTCGACAGGCTTTGCCGGTGTGAACGGCCAACGCGGCTGCGCCTATTCCGTGCGCGCGGCGGGCTACGGCGCATTCGGCGGCGCAGCGCACAATGACAAAAGCAACCAAGACGTGATGCTCGTGCTGATGCTGGAGACTGTGCCCGCGATTGAAGCCGCTTACGAGATTGCCAGCACTCTCGGTGTCGACGCTGTCTTCATCGGCCCTAATGATCTCGCCCACAGCATGGGCTACGAGAACCGTTTTTACGACCCCGCAGTCCAAGCCATGATCGAAAAAGGCGTGAAAGGCATCGTGCGCGCAGGCAAATGCGCCGGCGTGCTCGCCCTCACCCCTGAAGACGAGCAACGCTACCAATCTTGGGGTGCAAGATATTTTGCTAATGTGATCACCGGTGTGATCACCAAAGCATTGAAAGACAACGCCAGCGCTGGGCGCGGGGATGAAGTGGCGAAGCTCAGTTACTGAGCAACGCCTAGAGCCGAGATTAGCGCTCTACCGCCTCCGCCTTCTTCACAGCCCGGCTCACCGTCGCGCTATGCACACCAAAATGTGCCGCGAGCTGAGCCAGCGTGTAGTGCCCGCTCGCGTAGGCTGCTGCTAATGCGGCATCGCGGTCATCGGTGTGCAGTTTTTCATAATCATCTAATGGCTTGGCTTTCCCCAGCCGCTGCACCTTGGGAAACTCTCGCGCAGCCATGCTGCCGCTGGTGGTCTCATTGAGCCGCAAGCTTTTGTCCACCAGCTTGCCCATGCGCTTGAGAAAAGCCTCATCGCCCAGAAACATCTGCTGTTCTAGTCGCTCCCAAATCGGCGGCAAGCCCACGCCCGCCCGCACATGATCCACATAAAGCGCCCTCGCCCGAGCCAGCGTGGGGGCAAACTGCCCCAAAAGCGCATCCGTAGCCAGCCAAAGCGGCGCAGCCACGCTGCCAACCATAGCTCCATACGAGCTCCAAGGCCAATCTTTCGCATCAGCTCGCATGCCCGCCCGCACAGGATTGAGCACGATATAGCGCGCCAGCTCCAGCAAATAGCCCTCTTTATCCACCACGATGGCCTTGAAGCGCCCCTGAAACACATGCCCCACCTTGCCATGCGCCCGATTAAAAAACTGGGTGTACACCCCATTAAGCTGCCGCATCCCTTGGGAAAGATTGGCCTGTGGCGTCTCGACCAACACATGGTAATGATTGCTCATCAGGCAGTAAGCATGCACGATCCAGCCAAAGCGCTGGCAAACCTGCGCCAACACAGCCAGCCAAGCCTGCCGATCAGAATCCGTCAAATAAATATCCTCCCGCCGATCCCCCCGCGAGGTCACGTGATAGAGCGCATGTGGAAATTCAAGACGAAGAGGGCGTGACATGCTGTATGGTGGCACTTAGGATGCTGGAATGCAAGACCTGACCCTAGTTTCGCTAATAGCGATTTGTGACCCTAGTTTCGCTAGTTTCGCTGATTTCATAGCGATTTGACATGATGGACTTTCAAAAATGCGTGAGATGTGTGTTGATGTTTTTGAAGCTTACGATTTGGATGAGTTTGGCTTGGGCGATTGCTGATCCAGCTCTTCGAGGCGCAGCTTTTCTGCAATGTCAGCTTCGCTGGGCGGATCGCCTGCTTTGCGGGGGCGCACTTTGGCTGGCTCGCCAGAAAATAAGAAGCTGAGCAGAGCCAAGAAGGCATGCAAAACGCTGCCAGAAATCAGCCACACGAGTGCCCAGTAATGCTTGCTTCTCCCAAGCATTTCTTTCACACCCGGTTCCATTGAATCGACCTGTCCGCGCAGGCGTAGTTCGCGCCCGTATGTGACCCATTGAGGCTCATAGTTGCCGTTGAAGTGCTCATAAGGCGGTGGGAATTTCATGTAATCAACCCCCCAATACGGATCAAAGCCGACTTCGAAGGGCTGTAGCCCGTGGTAACTACTCAATAATCCGCCTGCTAAGCCCGTGCATTGCCGACGGTAGGGCGGATAACCACATTGAAACTCAACATCGCCCGCTGCCGTACGAATGAAGTAACGCGGTGGTATCCAGCCGCTTTTTGTACGCTGTAATTTGCCCTCAATCACTAGCGTTCCCACATACCTCTGCGCAGTCCCCGGCTCAGGCGCTCCCACCACGTAGTACATGAAATACGGGCTGGCCATCCAGCCTTGGTAGCTCATGAACAGCCAGAATGCCACGACGTGTATGGGTTTGAACTTCCACAGCCCTTTAAGCAGCAGAGCGTCGAACAGGCGGCGAATCATTGTGCAGCTCCTGTCACTACGAATTCAATAGCACTCTGCGCAGGTTGTATAACGGGTAGAGGCCGATTTCTCTTAAATTTCTTACAGCTTTTATGCTTTGGAGTAGTTTTACTTAGATTCTTAAAGCGTTTTGAGCGATTCCCCTTTGTATTATCTGCATAGTGTGCTATTGAATTAGTAATAAAGCGATTGTTTTCTCCGTGCGCTATGCGATCTCCCGCCCAGCTGCCGATCACCCGGTCATTGCCTGCTCCCGCATCGATCACGTCGCCTTCTGTAGCTGCGGTGTCCGTGCGGGTGCTGCCGATGCCGCTCCAGATGGTGTGTGGTGTCCACTGTCCGTTTACAACTCTGGTATGCAGGCTGCGCCTGCTTTTTTGCGTGAAATTCATGGTGTTGAGTCCTCTTCAGTCGATATTTTCAGCTTGAAGCAATGTTTGGGTGCATGCAGCCCCGGTATTTCTGACAGTGAATGGCTGATTTTTGCTATTTTGGAATGGCTTGTCCGCCAGCTTGCTGCACAGCTTCTGGAGGAGTGTGAGATTGGATGGGTGTAGGCTCGTCAACATTGCCATTGCACTCCACTGAGCTGGCCGCTCCAGCCGGTCCACCAAATTGGCTCGGCTTTGATGGCTGGTTTGTAGGATGTCTTGGAATGCTTTTGCTGCTGCCAGACTTCTTGCGGCGTTTTGTATGCCAAGTACTGATGCAAGCGGATGGTGTTGTACCCATGCTTGAATTCATCGAGCAGGGTTTGCAACACCATGTTTTTAACGAAAACTCGGATCATGGCTTTCATTATCAATCCAGCACCCATGCAAAGCTCAGTTACTGATCAGTTTCACTGCCTTAAACTCAAGCCATGACAACAATCGTGGTGATGGGTGTGGCCGGGTGCGGCAAATCGACGTTTGGGCAGGCTTTGGCGAAAGAGCTGGCTGTGCCTTGGATCGAGGGCGATGATTTTCACAGCTCAGAGGCCAAGGCCAAGATGGCTGCGGGCACGCCGCTGGATGATGCGGATCGGGTGGGTTGGCTGCAAACGCTTTCTGCCCTGATTTCTGAAAACTCATCAGGCTGCGTGATCGGCTGCTCTGCGCTCAAACGCAGTTATCGGGATGTGCTGCGCGAAGCTGGTGACGAAACAGCCAAAGTGAAATTCGCCTACCTGCGCCTCACCCGCGAAGAGGCGCAGCGGCGAGTGAGCAGCCGGGCGGGGCATTTTTTCTCGGATACTTTGGTGGAAAGTCAGTTCGCGACCCTGGAAGACCCGGGCAAGGAATCCAACGTGATCGTGCTGGATGCCACAAAGGCGACAGCGCAGCTCGTCGAGCAGACCCTCACTATGCTTCAACCTGTGCCCAATCAGGCATAATTACTTTAAGCCTAAAGTATTGTCTTTAGCGTTCTTTTTTTGGAGCCACACATGGCTAGACCACAAAAATCCCCCTTCAGTTGGGAAGACCCATTCAACCTCAGCGCCCAACTCACGGAAGATGAGCGCCAAGTGCAAGAAGCTGCCCGCGCCTATTGCCAAGACAAACTCGCCAGCCGCGTGGTGGATGCCTTCCGCAACGAAAACACCGACCCAGCGATCTTCCGCGAAATGGGCTCGCTGGGATTGCTCGGCGCAACGATCCCTGAAGCCTATGGCGGTTCGGGTTTGAATTACGTGTGCTATGGCTTGGTTGCCCGCGAAGTGGAGCGGGTGGACTCTGGCTATCGCTCGATGATGAGCGTGCAAAGCTCGCTGGTGATGGTGCCTATTTTTGAATTCGGTAACGAAGCCACCAAGCAAAAATACCTGCCAAAACTCGCCACCGGCGAATACATCGGCTGCTTCGGCCTTACCGAGCCCGACCACGGCTCTGACCCGGCCAGCATGATCACCCGCGCCCGCAAAGTGGCGGGCGGCTATGCGCTCACAGGCAACAAAATGTGGATCTCTAACAGCCCGTTTGCGGACGTGTTCGTCGTCTGGGCGAAAGACGACGAAGGCGCGATTCGCGGCTTCGTGTTGGAAAAAGGCTGGAAGGGTTTAAGCGCGCCAGCCGTTCACGGCAAAGTCGGCCTGAAAGCATCGCTCACGGGTGAGATCGTGATGGACAACGTGTTTTGCCCCGAAGAGAATGCCTTCCCAGAAGTGCGCGGCTTGAAAGGCCCATTCACTTGCCTGAATTCTGCGCGCTACGGCATTGCCTGGGGCGCGCTCGGTGCAGCGGAGGACTGCTACACCCGCGCCCGCCAATACGTGCTGGACCGCAAACAATTTGGCCGTCCCCTCGCTGCCAACCAACTCATCCAGAAAAAGCTCGCCGACATGATGACCGAGATCAGCCTCGGCCTACAAGGCTGCCTGCGCTTAGGCCGCATGAAAGACGAAGGCATTGCCAACGTGGAGCTCACCTCCATTTTGAAGCGCAATTCCTGCGGCAAAGCCTTGGACATTGCCCGGATGGCGCGAGACATGATGGGCGGCAACGGCATCTCGGATGAATACGGCGTAGCGCGGCATTTGGTGAACCTGGAAGTGGTCAACACCTATGAAGGCACACATGACATTCACGCCCTGATTCTGGGGCGCGCGATCACAGGGATTGCAGCGTTTAGCAATTAGGCGCTATTAATTAAATAGCAAACTATGTTGATTCTATAAGGGCGAAATACGATAATCGCTCGGTAGTTTAGACAGCACAGGTGCGAAACCCAAAAAATCCGCCATCGCGCTCGGGCCGCGCGAAGTGGCGGAAAGTAGGCTGCTTCATGCGAGCGCGGGTGGCCCAGCTGGCGCCCCGCAGGCTTTTGCAGTGCTCAAAATGCGCCGTGCTGCCTTGATGCCAAGGCGAAGGCACGAAGCCTGGATAGGGGCGAAAGGTGTTGCAGGTCCATTCCCAGACATCACCCCAACGAAAACCTTGGCCTTTCATTCGGCTGGCTGCAATTTCCCACTCCACTTCCGTGGGCAAACGCCGCCCGGCCCAGTGGGCATAGGCCTGCGCTTCATGCCAGCTCAGATGCACCGCGCTGGCGGCCCCCGCCACGCGCTGCATGCGTCCAAAGCGCATCTGCATCACAGCGCCGCTGGCCACGCCGATCTGCTCCACATAGCGCGGCGCGCGGCGGCCATATTCTTTGCCTTGCCCAGCAGAGGCCTCTTTCAGCCAATGCTGGCCGCTCTCGCTCCAATGGCGCATCTCGTCATAACCACCGTCATCAACAAACTCCACAAACTGCGCCCAACTGACCGGTTGCGCATCAATCTCAAATTCAGGCACGCTCACGGCATGCTGCGGCGCCTCGTTGTCAAACGAAAAACCTCCAGCTCCAGCGCTCGTCTTCCAGCCCATTTGCCAGCGCATCGCAGGCACGAGCAAAGGCGGGCGCGAAGCCAACGCGCTCATGGGCGGCACGGGCAGCTTCAAGCCCAGCGTTTGCGCCATCACGATGAATTGCTCGCTGATCTGATCTTCCCGCGCCAGCGCGAGGCGAAAGAAATATAAGCCATCGTCGTTGGGGGCGGCTTTCTCAAGCAAATCCAGCGTGGTCTCTAGGGTCTCCAGCAGATAGGTTTTGATAGAGACCAGATCGGGATAGGTCTGCGTCCAGCGGTCTGCGCGACGAGACAGGCGGGGATCAAAACACGGGTCTGCTCTTGGCTCGATAGAAGCCAGCAAGGTGGGCTGCTGGGGACATTGCAGCCCCAAATGGCGTTGCGTGTTGCGCCCCACCCAATATTCCTGAAACCAACCCGCATGCCCCAACAGCCAAAGCGGCGGCAGCACTTCGCTCATGCGCGGCACAGAAAGATCTTTGGCAAAGTGCAAATCTGGCATCAGGCGCTCAAATTCACCCATCAAATGCAGCGTGTGGTTACGCGAATCCATTAAAGCCAATGACAACACATCCGCCCCGGCATGGCGAACATCCGGTGAGTCCATCTGAATCGGGGCTGAGTGGGCTTGAGATGACACGGTGAGAAATATGGGCCCGGGAATCAACGGGCTATAGATTTCACCCGATTATCCTTGACCAAGGCAACATATCCGCCAGCGCATGGCAAAAGACACTGTGTTCGCAGTGATAAGAGTAATATAGCTCATTTGCCCTTATAAAATATAAGAAGTATGCTCTTAAAATAAGAGCACACTAGAGGCAAATCAACCCCACATTTCTTGCGCTGTTTCAACCACCAAACGCAGTTTGTTGCGCTGATCTTCCACAGCAATGTTGTTGCCATGCACGGTGGAGGAGAAGCCGCATTGCGGTGACAAAGCCAATTGTTCCATCGGCGCATACTTGGCGGCTTCTTCGATGCGGCGCTTGAGCGCATCTTTGCTTTCCATTTGGCCGACTTTGGTGGTGACCAAGCCGAGCACCACGGTTTTGCCTTTTTTCAGGAAACGCAGCGGGCGAAAATCGCCGGAGCGGTCGTCGTCGTATTCCAGAAAGTAAGCGTCGATATTCATTTCTGACAGCAAGGCTTCGGCCACCGGCTCGTAGTCGCCGCTGGCGGCAAAGGTGCTCTTGAAATTGCCTCGGCACAGGTGCATAGCCAGCGTCATGCCTGCGGGCTTGTGAGCGACCACTTTGTTGATAAAGCTGGCATAGCGGCGCGGCAGCTCATCGGGGTCGTCTCCACGGCTGCGGGCGGCTTCGCGCATTTTGGGGTCGCAAAGGTAGGCCAGATTGGTGTCGTCCATCTGCACATAATTGCAGCCGGCAGCGCTCAGTGATTTCAGCTCATCGCCATAGGCTTTGGCCACGTCATCATAAAAAGTAGGATCAAGTTCAGGGTAGGCTTTGCGATCAATACCCGCACGGCCACCGCGAAAATGCAGCATGGTGGGAGAGGGAATTGTGACTTTGGGCGTATTCCCGGCTGCCACCTGAGTTTTCAAGTACTCGAAATCGGCTTTTTGAATGTCTTTGGCATGCGTCACCTTGCCGCTGACCAAAATAGCGGGGGGCAGCAGATGCTCTTTGCCTTGCGCGTCAATCGACATCGTGACTTCGCCCACCTTGACACCGCCCAGTTGCTCCAGAAAATCCAAGTGAAAGTAAGTGCGGCGGAATTCGCCATCGGTGATGCTTTTCAAGCCCACGCTCTCTTGGAATTTCACGATCTCAGCAATCGCTTTGTCTTCGACTGTGCGCAACTGCTCAGGCGTGATCTCGCCTTTGACTTTTTGGGCACGCGCCTCAATCAGGTATTGCGGGCGCAGAAAGCTGCCAACGTGATCGTAGCGCGCAGGAAGGTGGGTTAAAGCGCTCATGGTTGTCTCCTAAATTGCGTATTGATCTTGCCAGTCAAAGCACGCGTTGCGCGATTCGTTTTAACTAGCAGGTAGCTGGTTTTGCTATCAATGGTTCAGCGATCAAGTCAGCCCCAAAAGCCGCATCGCATTGTTCTTCAAAATCCCCGGCATCACTTCCGGCTTGAAGCCGGCCTCCTGGAAGTCTTTCATCCATTTATCAGGGGTGATCAAGGGATAGTCGCTGCCAAACAAGATGCGATCTTTGAGCAGCGTATTGGCGTATTGCACGAGCTGGGGCGGGAAGTATTTCGGGCTCCAGCCAGAGAGATCGATCCAGATGTTGGGTTTGTGCATGGCGAGCGAAAGCGCTTCATCTTGCCATGGCCAGCTGGGATGTGCAATCACGATTTGGATGTCGGGGAAATTGATGGCCACGTCTTCTAGGAGCATGGGGTTGCTGTTTTGCAAACGCAGACCGCCGCCGCAGCGCATGCCTGAGCCGATGCCGCTGTGGCCGCTGTGGAAGATGGCGGGGAGCTTGTGTTCGGCGATCACTTCGTACAACGGCCAAGCCATTTTGTCGGCAGGCTCAAAGCCTTGTACCGTAGGGTGAAACTTGAAGCCGCGTACGCCGTGGCTTTCTACCAAGCGGCGTGCTTCTCTTGCGCCCATCTTGCCTTTATGGGGGTCGATGGAGCCAAAAGCAATCATGATGTCGGGGTTGGCAGCAGCGGCATCGGCGATTTCTTCGTTGGTGATGCGAGCGCGGCCCAGGTTGCTTTCTGCATCCACCGTGAAATTCACAAAGCCGATTTTTCTTTCGCGGTAATAGTCGATCGTCTCCTGCATCGTGGGGCGCTTGGCGTTTTTGAAATACTTATCCGCAGCGCGATCGTATTCTTCGCCGTAATTGTCAAACGGGTTGCGGCATGACACTTCTAGATGCGTGTGGGTGTCAATGGCGATGAGGTCTTGGGTTTTCATAGTTGCTCCTGATTCAATAGCACTCTACGCAGGTTTTATAACGGGAAGAGGCTGCTTTTCGCATAATTTATTGAGAATTTCGAGCAGCATCACACGCTCGCCTGCGCTCAGCGGTGCGAGCAAGCGCTGCTCGCTTTTGAGCAGCGCTTCGTGCGCCTGCGTGATCAACTTGAGGCCCGCTGTTGTGAGCTGCACTTGACTCGCGCGTCCATCCAGCGCGCTTTTGCTGCGAGCGAGCAGCTTGCGCTCCGAGAGCTTGTCGAGCCACACCGACATGCTGGGCGGCGTGATGCTCAGCTCTTTGGCGAGCTGGCTGGGCGTGGTGCATTGGCCTTCGCGCACGAGCTGCAAAATGGTGTATTCCACCGGCCGCAGATCAAACACGCGCTCAATGTCTCGCGCGTACGATGCCAAGCCCGCGATGTTGGCTCGGGTGAGTTGGTAGCCCGTAACTTGAGAAAGACTCATGGCGTTATTATTTAGTTTAACTAACTGTTAGTCAAGGATATTGCGAAGGAATCAAGGGTTATCACTGATTCGAGTTAGCCTGTATTTCATTAAATTAACGAACGAATCTACCGACACACACCATGCCTGAAATCTCAACCACCCACGAAGGCGCTGTCGCGCACATCCGCATTGAGCGGCCCCACAAACGCAACGCGATTTCCGACAGCGTGATCCTTGAGCTTGAAGCGGCCTTCGCTGCGCTGCCCGAGAGCTGCCGCGCTGTGGTGATCTCCGGTCAAGGCGATCATTTCTGCGCGGGCTTGGATTTGAGCGAGATCAAAGGGCGCACGAGTGTGGAAGGCTTGCACCACTCGCGCCAATGGCATCGTGTGTTTGACCAAATGGAGAAAGGCACACGCCCCATCGTCGCAGCGATTCATGGCGCATGCGTGGGCGGCGGCATGGAGCTAGCCGCCACCTGCCACATTCGCGTGGCTGATGAAACAGCGTTTTTCGCATTTCCCGAGGGCGCACGCGGCATCTTTGTGGGCGGCGGCGGCTCAGTGCGTGCGCCCAAATTGATCGGCACACATCGCATGCTCGACATGATGCTCACAGGCCGTGTTTACAAAGCGGTTGAAGCCGTGCCGGTGGGTTTTGCGCAATATCTTGTGCCCGCTGGCGGTGCAGTCGCCAAAGCCATGGAGCTGGCCACGCGAATTGCCAGCAACGCGCCCATGACCAATTACGCCCTGATTCAAGCCCTGCCCCGCATCACAGAAATGACGGCAGATCATGGTTTTCTAATGGAATCGCTGATGGCATCGGTGGTGGAAACTGCGCCAGAGGCTCAGGCGCGCGTGCAAGATTTTTTGGATGGACGCGGCCCGAAGGTCAAGGCGGGCTGAAATGAACGCCATCACTCCCCGCTTTCGGGAATTTGAATTCGGCATCACCCGCGCTGTCAAAGAAGAGCGCAACGGTGCAACTTACCTTCGCGCTGAAAACGCGCTACAAGCCTACCCCGAGCGCATGACAGACCGCTTGGTGAAGTGGGCGAATGAGCGCCCTGATCACACTTGGCTTGCGCGGCGCGGCGCAGACGGCAATTGGGTTCACATCACTTATGCGCAAGCTTGGAGGCAAGCGCAATCCATCGGCCAAGCGCTACTGAACCATGGCCTGAGCGTGGAGCGCCCGTTGGCGATTTTGAGCGAAAACAGCTTGGAGCATGGCCTACTCGCCTTGGGCGCGATGACGGTGGGTATCCCGTTTTGCTCGGTCTCCACCGCCTACAGCCTGATGAGCCAAGACTACGGCAAGCTGCGCCATGTGCTGGGCACCATCACACCGGGCATGGTGTATGCCGGTGACGGGGCGAAGTATGGCAAAGCAATTGAATCCGCTGTTACCAAAGACATTCCCGTTGCTATCAATTCAGTAGCTAACTATTCATATAATACAAGGGCGATCATCGGTTTTGATCAATTGATCAGCACACCCGTCACCCCCGCTGTGCACGCCGCGATGCAAGCCACGCATGGCGAAACGATTGTGAAATTCCTCTTCACCAGCGGCTCCACCAAGCTGCCCAAAGCGGTGATCAACACGCAGCGCATGATCTGCGCGAATCAGCAGCAGATTCATCAATCCAAGCCCAGCGTGTTTGACATTCCGCCCGTGCTGATGGATTGGCCGCCTTGGAACCACACCTTCGGCGGCAATCACGATTTTTATCTCGCCCTCTTCCACGGCGGTACGCTGTATATCAACGATGGCAAGCCCACGCCCGCCCTCATGGCCGAGACGATCCGTAATCTCACGGAAATCGCGCCCACGGTGTATTACGACGTGCCGATTGGCTTTGAATTTCTCGCCAACGAGATGAAAACCAACGCCGCGCTGCGCAAGAATTTGCTCAGCAAGGTGCGCATGTTTTTCTACGCTGGCGCAGCGCTCGCGCAGCCGATTTGGGATTTGCTTTACGAGATTGAAGAGCAGGAGCTCGGCTATCGCATCCCCATGACCACCGGCCTCGGCATGACCGAATCCGCGCCCTTTGGCCTCTTTGTCACCAACGTCCACGTCAAAGCCGGTGATCTGGGATTGCCCTGCTCAGGCATGGAGTTGAAGCTCGTCAAAAGTGGCGATAAAACCGAAGTGCGCTACAGAGGCCCAAACATCACACCAGGATACTGGCGTAACCCAGAAGCCACGAAAGAAGCCTTCGATGAAGAGGGCTTCCTCTGTACAGGCGATGCCGTGAAATGGATTGACGAGGCCGACATTCATCAAGGCCTGAAATTCGATGGCCGCGTGGCCGAAGATTTCAAGCTCTCCACTGGCAC
>JANMDE010000170.1:0-5622 GCA_031376105.1 Variovorax sp.
TGCCTGTTCATCGGCGCCATGGGCAAGAGTGCGCAGTTCCCGCTGCATGTGTGGTTGCCCGATTCAATGGAAGGCCCGACACCAATTTCAGCGCTGATTCATGCCGCCACGATGGTGACAGCAGGGATTTTCATGGTGGCACGTATGTCGCCGCTGTTTGAGTTAAGCGACGTTGCGCTTAATTTCATCCTGGTGATTGGCTCGATCACGGCGCTCTTCATGGGCTTTATGGGCATCATTCAAAACGACATCAAGCGCGTGGTGGCCTATTCCACGCTCTCGCAATTGGGCTATATGACGGTTGCGTTGGGTGCCTCGGCCTATTCTGGCGCCGTCTTCCATTTGATGACGCATGCTTTCTTCAAAGCACTGCTGTTCCTTGCCGCTGGCTCGGTCATCATGGGCTGCCATCACAACCAAGATATTCGCTACATGGGTGGTTTGCGTAAGTACATGCCAATCACTTGGATCACCGCTTTGCTTGGATCGCTTGCTCTCATCGGCACACCTCTTTTCTCAGGCTTTTATTCCAAAGAAAATATCATTGAAGCAGTGCATTTCAGTAACTTACCTGCATCGCAAATGGCCTACTGGGCAGTGTTGATCGGCGTGTTTGTCACGTCTTTCTATTCCTTCCGCATGTACTTCTTGGTGTTCCACGGCAAAGAGCGCTTTGATCAAAATCCCGACGCACATCACAATGATCATCACGGGCATGGTGAAAAGCCGCATGAGAGCCCGTGGGTCGTCACTGTGCCATTATTGCTGTTGGCCATTCCATCGGTCGTGATCGGCTTCATGGCTGTGCAGCCCATGCTTTTTGGCGAGTTCTTCAAAGATTCGATTTTCGTAGAAGCCGCCAAACACCCGGCGATGACGAAGATTGCAGAAATCTTCCACGGCCCTGTGCAAATGGCGTTGCATTCCTTGGTCACGCCAGCCTTCTGGCTCGCCGTAGCAGGCGTGGCGCTCTCGTATTACATGTACATGGTCAACCCTGCGTTGCCCACTGCTATCAAAGCGCGCGTGATGCCGCTCTATACCTTGCTTGAGAACAAGTACTACATGGATTGGTTCAACGAAAATGTGCTTGCTCGCGGTGCGCGTGGGCTAGGTATGGTCTTCTGGAAGGGTGGCGATCAAGGCATCATTGAAAAAGGCTTTGTTAACGGTTCGTGGAAGATCGTGGGCTGGATTTCTGGTTATGTGCGTCGTTTGCAAACGGGCTATATCTATCACTACGCATTGGCGATGCTGCTGGGTGTGTTTGCCATGCTGAGCTACTTTGTCTGGTTCAACAAATAAAAAGAAGGAATCAAACATGGGACTCTTGAGTGCTGCTATCTGGATGCCGATTGCCTTTGGCGTTTTACTGTTGGCTCTGGGGCGCGATGAACAAGCGCGCACCGTGCGATGGATCGCGCTGATTGGCGCAATCGCCAGCTTTCTCGTCACGCTCGCTTTGTATGACGGCTTCAAGCTCGGCACGAGCGCGATGCAGTTTGTTGAAATCGCGCCTTGGATTGCGCGTTTCAATGTGCATTACCACCTGGGTGTGGACGGCATCTCACTTTGGTTTTTGCCGCTCACTGCTTTTATTACGATCATCGTGGTGATCGCAGGCTGGGAAGTGATCACCGAGCGCGTGAATCAATACATGGGTGCGTTCCTGATTTTGTCGGGCCTGATGATCGGCGTGTTTTCTGCGCTCGATGGCATTTTGTTTTATGTGTTCTTTGAGGCCACGTTGATCCCGATGTACATCTTGATCGGCGTGTGGGGCGGGCCCAATAAGATTTATGCCGCTTTCAAGTTCTTTCTGTACACCTTGCTCGGCTCGCTGCTGATGCTGATCGCGTTGATTTATCTCTACACAAAATCAGGCGGCAGCTTTGATATTCTCACTTGGCACAAGCTTCCCTTGAGCGCCAAAGAGCAAACGCTGCTCTTCTTCGCTTTCTTCGCAGCATTCGCCGTGAAAGTGCCGATGTTCCCGGTGCACACTTGGCTGCCTGATGTACACGTGGAAGCGCCCACGGGTGGCTCGGCTGTGCTGGCGGCGATCATGCTGAAGTTGGGTGCCTATGGTTTCCTGCGTTTTTCCATGCCGATCTTGCCCGACGCTGCCAAAGAGTGGGCTTGGCTGATCATCGCGCTCTCATTGATCGCCGTGATTTACGTGGGTTTGGTGGCGATGGTGCAGGAAGACATGAAAAAGCTCGTGGCTTATTCCTCCGTCGCGCACATGGGCTTTGTCACCCTTGGCTTCTTCATCTTTAATCCACTGGGCATTGCTGGCGGCATTGTGCAGATGATTGCGCATGGCTTTGTGTCGGCGGCGATGTTCCTTTGCATCGGCGTGCTGTATGACCGCGTGCATTCGCGGGAAATCTCTAGCTATGGCGGCGTGGTCAACACCATGCCTAAATTTGCCGCCTTTGCTCTGCTCTTTGCCATGGCCAATTGCGGCTTGCCGGCCACGGCGGGCTTTGTGGGCGAATGGATGGTGATCATCGGCGCGATTCAATATAACTTCTGGATCGGCTTGGCCGCAGCATCTGCACTGATCTTTGGCGCGGCTTACACGCTCTGGATGTTCAAACGCGTCTATCTGGGCCCGGTCACCAATGACGATGTCAGAGGGTTGACCGACATCAATTCACGAGAATTTTTGATGCTGGCCATGCTTGCCGGTGCCGTGCTCTGGATGGGCGTTTATCCGAAGCCTTTCACCGATGTGATGGATGCTTCTGTGACGGATCTGATCAAGCACATTGCCGTGTCTAAATTGAAATAAACCAGCGAGCGAGAACTTTCATGATTGATACCCCCAGCTGGATCGCGGCTTACCCAGAAATCGTTTTGCTGGTGATGGCTTGCGTGATTTTGCTTACCGATCTTGCCGTCAAAAGCCCCAGCCGCACCCCCACGCACCTGCTCACACTGCTGACCTTGGGCGCAGTAGCCCTGATCCATGCGAATTACGCCATCGAAGGTCTCACCACCTATGGTTTTGGCAATATGGTGGTGAGCGACCCCATGGGCCATTGGCTCAAATGCTTTGCCACCCTCTCGATGGGCGTGATGCTGGTGTATGCCCGTCCGTATGCGCAAGCGCGCGGCATGCTGCGCGGCGGCGAGATGTATACGCTCTCGCTGTTTTCTTTGCTCGGCATGCATGTGATGATCTCGGGCAACAACTTCCTCGTGATCTACGTTGGCCTCGAATTGCTCACGCTGTCCAGCTATGCGCTGGTGGCCCTGCGCCGCGATCACGCGGCTTCCACTGAAGCGGCGATGAAGTATTTCATCTTGGGTGCACTGGCCAGCGGCTTCTTGCTCTATGGTCTCTCCATGATGTATGGCGCGACGGGGTCGCTCGATATTTCTGTGGTGTTCAAGCAAGTGGCTTCTGGCCAGTTCAAGCAGCAGGTGTTGGTATTTGGCTTGGTGTTCATCGTAGCAGGCCTGGCATTCAAGCTGGGCGTGGTGCCTTTCCATATGTGGGTGCCGGATGTGTATCAGGGAGCGCCCACATCAGTGACGCTCATGATTGGCTCTGCGCCTAAGCTGGCCGCATTTGCGATTTGCATTCGTTTGCTCGTAGAAGGCTTGTTGCCGCTGGCCAAAGATTGGCAGCAGATGCTGATGTTTTTGGCGATTGCTTCGCTGTTGATTGGTAATTTGGCGGCGATAGCGCAAACCAATTTGAAGCGCTTGCTTGCTTTCTCCACGATTGCGCAAATGGGTTTCTTGTTGCTTGGGCTTTTATCAGGCGTGGTGTTTACCGGCACATCGGGCAACACCAGCGGCGCAGCTGCAGCTTACAGCGCATCCATGTTTTATGCCATCACCTATGTGCTGACCACGCTGGCCACCTTCGGCGTGATTCTGTTGCTCTCGCGCGAAGGCTTTGAAAGCGAAGAAATTTCTGATTTGGCTGGACTCAATCAGCGCAGCCCACTCTATGCCGCTGTGATGGCGATTTGCCTCTTCTCCTTGGCTGGCATTCCGCCGATGGTGGGCTTCTTTGCCAAGCTCTCCGTCTTGCAGCCGTTGCTTGCTTCTGGGCAACCCATGATGATTGGCTTGGCGATTTATGCGGTGCTGCTGAGCTTGATTGGCGCGTTTTATTACTTGCGCATTATCAAGGTCATGTATTTTGACGAACCCATCACTGCTTCGCCGCCCGTTGCATCCAACGAAGTACGCATCGTGTTGGCAGTTAATGGCGCTTTGGTGATTTTGCTGGGTTTGTTTCCCAGTGGCTTGATGCAGCTTTGCTTGCAAGCCATTGTGAAAACCTTGGCGGGTTAAGCTTGTTCTGCACACAAAAGCATCGACTCTATGGGACAAACTGAATCCGTCGTGCTTGTGATTTTGCTGGCGCTGCTTGCGGCCAATGGCCCATTCATCACGCAGCGTTTGTTTGGTGTGTTAAGGCTTGCGCAAGGCAAGAGTCTCTTCGTTCGTCTGTTGGAGCTTGTGGCGCTGTATTTTGTGGTGGGCGGTATCGGCTTGCTGCTCGAGCAGCGTTTGGGGCAAATTGCGCCGCAAAAATGGGAGTTTTACGCCATCACGGCCACGGCTTTTATCACCTTTGCCTTCCCCGGCTTTGTGTGGCGCTACCTGCTCAAACACTCATGAATTCAGATGCATTGAAAGAAACCCGGCTCGCCACGGAGCAAGTGTTCAAAGGCGGTTTTCTGGATGTGCGTCGTGATACTGTGCGGCTGCCCAATGGCCATGCGGTGCCGCGCGAATATGTGGTGCATCCCGGTGCCTGCGTGGTGATTCCTTTGCTTGCCAACGGTGACGTAGTGTTAGAGAAGCAATTTCGCTACGCTGTTGGCCGTGAGATGATTGAATTTCCTGCTGGCAAACTCGATGCCAACGAAGACCCGCTCGGTTGTGCTCTGCGCGAGTTGCGGGAAGAAACCGGTTACTGCGCATCAGAATGGGCCTATGCTGGCTGCATGCATCTGGCGATTGCCTATTCCACTGAAGTGATTCACATTTATTTTGTTCGTGGCCTCATACAAGGCGAGCGTGCTCTGGATGAGGAAGAATTCTTGGATGTGTTCAGCGCGCCCGCACAGCAGCTCATTGACTGGTGTCTTGATGGCACAGTCACTGATGCCAAAACGGTCACTTGCGCTTTGCACCTACAGCAATTCCTGTCAGGCCGCAAGCCGCTCGGCTGGAATGCGGTGCCTCGGATCGCCGCGCAGTTGGGGGCGGCGGCGTGAAAGTGCTCGATCTGGCTTGCCAGCACCATCACAGCTTTGAAGGTTGGTTTGGCAGCGAGGAAGATTTTCAAAGTCAGCTTGCACGTGGCTTGGTGCAATGCCCGATTTGCGACGATGCGAAGATCATCAAAAAGCTCTCTGCACCGCGCTTAAATTTGAGTAGCGCTAAGCCCAGCAAACAGCAAGAAGGTGCGAATGAGCCCGTTGAGCAAAAAGAAGATGCTACGCATTCGATATCGCCTGTCTCAGACTCTATAACGGCTAGCAGGCCAAATGACACACAAGATCAAATGCAAGAGCACCCTTTGCATGCCCTGATGCAAAACCCTGAATTCCAGGCCGCCTACATGCATATGGCCAAAGAAGTGCTCGC
>JANMDE010000207.1:0-5297 GCA_031376105.1 Variovorax sp.
CGGCACACTCGCCACCAAAATCAAAGGCACGAAATCTTTCTCGATGTCGTAATCCAATTTCGCATACATGCTAGGTGCAATGGAATGATGTACGGCACCCATAAAAAGGTTGTAGCCATCTGCCGGCGCCTTAGCAGCAACGCCAGCGCCCAGCGTACCGCCAGCACCGCCTTTGTTGTCAATCACCATCGTACGGCCCGTATTTTTGGTGAACGCAGCAGACAGTGGCCGTGCAAACGCATCCGTGCCACCGCCTGCGGGAAAGGGCACGATCAAGTTCACGGGTTTTGCGGGCCAGCCCGCCGAAGACTGTGCGCGGGATGCTAGTGAAAAGGTAGCAAGCCCAGCAGCTGCGGCAGCCAAGGCTGCTCTGCGATTAATCGACTCATTCATGGTTTGTCTCCAATATTTTTAAACAATAACTAACACTCAAATCCAACACGCAAAAAGACATCAAGCTTTTATCTGTCGCGCCCATATCCACATACCCGCGCCGCCAACAATCATGGGCACACAGAGCCATTGCCCCATGCTCATACCTAGACTGAGCAGCCCAAGATGTGCGTCAGGTTCGCGGAAGAATTCTGCAATAAAACGGAAGACCCCGTAGCCGAATAAGAAAGCCGCAGCCACTTGCCCGCTTTGACGCTCTTTGCGGGCATACAGCCAAAGCAAAACGAAAAGCAAAGCGCCTTCTAGCGCGATTTGATACAGCTGCGAAGGATGGCGTGGCAAATCGCCTGCGCCGCGAAACACCATCGCCCAAGGCACGTCCGCCGAAGCCACGCGCCCCCAGAGCTCGCCATTGATGAAATTGCCTATGCGCCCCATCATCAGGCCGGTGGGCACGCAAGGTGCCACAAAATCTGCCACCTCCAGCAAGCCTCGCCCGCGTGTTTTGGCAAACCACATCTCCGCCACCACAACGCCGAGCAAACCGCCATGAAAGCTCATGCCGCCCTGCCACACATAAAAAATCTCCAGCGGATGGCTCGCGTAATAGCCAGGCTTGTAAAACAGGCAGTAGCCCAACCGCCCACCGAGCACCACGCCCATCACGCCGAGAAACAAAATATCTTCCACATCGCGCTTCGACCAATTCAGCCGCGCAAACGGCTGATGCTTGGTGCGCAGCGAGCCCAAATACCAAAACAGCGCAAACGCCGCCAAATACGTGAGGCCATACCAATGCACGGCTAAGGGGCCCAGTTTGATGGCAATCGGGTCAATCTGTGGATGAATCAGCATGGCCGAGATTGTGCCTCAAGCAAACGCAGGGAAACTCCTAACCCTTGCCAACCGAGGTTAAGGGAAAGCCTGATAATTCAATCAGGAGTATTTTTATGCAGCACTTCACGATGTACTACGATGGGACATGCCCGCTTTGCCAGGCAGAAATTCATTTCCTCCAAAGCCGCAATAGCCTCGGCTTGCTTGAATTTGTCGATGTGGCCGCGCCTGAATATAGCGAAGCTGCGCATCAGCTCTCTTGCAAGGTCGCCTTGGCCACAATGCAAGGTCGCTTGGCAGATGGCACGCAGTTGGAAGGCATTCCTGTGTTTGCTGAGGCTTACAAACGCGCCCATCTGCCCCTGCTCGCTTGGATATTTTCCAGGCGCTGGCTGGCTCCCATCCTGAACGCGGCTTATTTCATCTTTGCCAAATACAGGCATCCTATTTCCAAAATGCTTGGGCCTTCGATGCTGCGGCTCTCCAAGCGCTACGCATCTGCACCTCAATCATAAATCGGCCATGGTTCGCACCTGCAGCGTGGTTTGGTTCAAGCGTGATCTGCGCGTGGTAGACCATGCTGCGCTTCATGCGGCTGCTCAGCATGGTCCCGTGTTGTGCATCTACGTGATCGAGCCAATCGTCTGGGCACAACCAGATGCAGCGCATCAGCATTACGCCTTTCTTTTAGAAAGCCTGCGCGATTTAGATGCTGAACTGCGCCGATTAGGCGGGCAATTGCATGTGATGACGGGTGAAGTGGTTGCGGTCTTGGCCAAGCTTGTTGCAGCCCAGCCGTTTGATGCAATCTTCTCGCACGAAGAGACTGGCAATGCCATCACTTACCAGCGTGATCTGGCGGTCGGCCAGTGGAGTCAAGCGCGCGGTATCGCGTGGCAGGAGTTCAGGCAATTCGGCGTGGTGCGAAGGCTCAAAAACCGAGACGATTGGAAAAACCATTGGGATACCCATGTTCGCGCTCCCGTTTTACCTGCGCCAAGCTTGGATGGCATCCAATTTGTCACTTTGCCCTGGGCAGCAAGTCTGTTGCCCGGTCCTGCCAAGTTGGGCTTATCACCTGACGCGCCCAAATCACGTCAGCGCGGTGGCAGGCGTTTGGCGCTGGAGGTGTGGCATGATTTTCTGAACGATCGGAGTGCGCAATACCGAGGAGGCATTTCTTCGCCTTTGTCTGCGCCCACGGCGTGTTCGCGGTTATCGCCGTATTTAGCTTTAGGCTGCGTGAGTTTGCGTGAGGTAGTGCAATCAACTTACACGGCTATCGCGCGCTTACCTGCGGGAAATTGGCAGAAAAAGGGCTTGGTGGCTTTTGTCAGCCGCTTGTATTGGCATTGCCATTTCATTCAAAAGCTCGAATCCGAGCCCGAGCTGGAATGGCGTAATGTTCATCGGGGCTATGACGGTTTGCGTGAAAACGATTGGAATCCAGCTCATTTTGAAGCCTTGATTTCTGCGCGCACTGGCTGGCCCTTGGTTGATGCCTGCGTAATGATGCTGCGCGAAACCGGCTGGCTCAATTTTCGCATGCGTGCCATGCTGGTGTCAGTGGCTGCGTATCCGCTCTGGCTGCATTGGCAGCATGTTGGGCAATGGCTTGCACGGCAGTTTTTAGACTACGAACCCGGCATTCATTGGAGCCAAATGCAAATGCAATCAGGCACCACAGGCATCAATACCACCCGTGTTTACAACCCCATCAAACAAGCGCAAGACCACGATCCACAGGGCCATTTTGTGCGCCGTTGGCTGCCTTACATGCGCCGAGTGCCAGACACTTGGCTTTTTGAGCCTTGGCGTATGCCACCTGAATTACAAGAGCGCTTAGGGCTAAGCGTAGGCAAAGGGGCGCAATTTGATATCCCTGAGCCCCTAGTGGATCTGCCAGCCGCCACTCGCGAAGCCAAAGCCAAGCTCCATGCCTTGCGTGCGCAACCACAGGTGCGGGCGGGTAAAGCAAAGATCATCCAAAAGCACGCGTCGAGAGCCGCGCGAGACCCTCAGCCCAAAAAGAGAAGCGTCACGCAGGCCAGCAGCTCTCAAATTTCACTCGGCTTTTAGAAGCCAACTGACAAAGCGATGCGCTTTGAGCATGCTGGCCTTTAAAATCAAGGCTAACCGCAATGAACTTGAAAGCCACATGACTTCCACCCCAGCACCCGCCGAGCGCCCCGTCCTGCCCGATCATTTGAGTGTTGATCCGCGCAGTCCGCACCATCATGCGGCTCTGATGGAGCACAGCATCGGTATCCGCTTCAACGGTAAAGAGCGCCACGATGTGGAGGAATATTGCATCAGCGAACGCTGGATCAAAGTGCCCTCCGGCAAAACGGTAGATCGCAAAGGCCAACCTCTGCTTATCAAACTCAGAGGCGCCGTCGAAGCGTTTTACCGCTGAGCTTTGGCGACTGGGCAACAGTGATGCGCAGAACATAATCGACGCATGACTCCAAACAACGTCCCAAGCAATATCTCTACTCAGCCAACCAGCGTCTCCGAAACCGCCCTGCTCTGGACGCTGTTGATTGGTAACTTTGTGATTGGCACCGGGGTGATGCTGGTGCCCGGTACGTTGAACGATATTTCTTCATCGCTCCAAGTCAGCGTGGCTTCGGCGGGGCAGCTGATCACGGCGGGGGCGATCACAGTGTGCGTCGGCGCACCTTTGCTGGCCGCTGCAGTGGCGCGTCTAGATCGGCGTATGCTACTGGCGGCGTCGATGTTGTGGTTCGCGCTCTTAAATGCTGCTTGCGCGCTCGCACCTGGCTATGCAAGTCTGATGGTGTTGCGGATTTTGGCGATGGTGTCTGCGGCGATTTTTACGCCGCAGGCAGCCGCCGTGGCGGGCATGCTGGTGACTCCTGAGCGGCGCGGAAGGGCGATCACCACGGTATTTCTCGGTTGGAGTGTGGCCTCGGTGATCGGCTCGCCACTCTCGGCTTTGGTGGGTGGCACCTATGGCTGGCGCGTGGCATTT
Source organism: Variovorax sp. (assembly GCA_031376105.1). GTDB lineage: Bacteria > Pseudomonadota > Gammaproteobacteria > Burkholderiales > Burkholderiaceae_C > JANMDU01. The sequence continues at coordinate 4,226 of JANMDE010000207.1, forward strand.
GGAATTTTGGCTGGGCTGGCGCTGCTTTGTACTTTTTTGGTGTGGCGCGTGATTCCTAGCGGGGTCAAGCCCCCGGCCATCAGCGGTGCTATGTGGCGGCAGACGCTTAAGTCCAAGCTATTGATCGCCACTGTGCTCGTCACGGCGCTGTCTTCCAGCGGCCAGTTTATGCAGTTTGCTTATTTCTCGCCATATATCGTGCAGCATCTGAAGGGCTCGGCGCAAGATGTGGCGCTGCTATTTGGGGTGTTTGGCTTGTTTGGTGTGATCGGCAGCTTTATGGTGTCGCGCTTTATTGATCGTATTGGACCGCCGAAAGCTGTGATGATCACCTTGCTACTGATGGCGACTTCGCTCTTGCTCTGGCCACTGGGCACGAGCATGGCGACGCTGGCGCTGGTCTGCATTCCATGGGGGCTAGGCTGCTTTGCTTGCAACTCGGCGCAGCAAGCTCGGCTGGTGGCTATCGCGCCTGCGGTGGCCAGCGTGAGCGTGGCACTCAACACGTCGGCCATTTACCTTGGTCAAGGCGTGGGCTCTGCGTTTGGCGGTGTGATGATTAATCATGGCCTGATGGCGCAACTGCATTGGGCGGGGCTAGGCGGCTTGCTTTTAGCGATGGTCTTAAGCGCGTTGGCACAGCGCATGGCCAAAAGCTGAGGCTCAAAAAAACCTTCTAAGCGCGGCGTTCTGCCTTTAGAAATTTGCTTTGCTGCCGGGGAGTTTGGATTCGCTCAGATCGTCAAGAGCGCTCAGATCAAAGTCTAATTCTTTGGCTTGCTCGTCAGGGATCGCGGCAATGACCATCGTTGGATCGTCAAAACTCAACATATCCTCCTGGGGCTGAGACAACATCAAACCATTGCCCAAATCAATGTCTGGCAGTTGCGCATCGCTTGGCTCCGTCACCACGGATTTGACGGCAATCGGCGACGAGGATGGCAGAAAGCTATAGCCCGAAGAAGGCTGAGCCAACTCTTTGGCCAAGGTGTAGAGCGCCATTAACTCGCGATAGGCCGTCATGTCCATCGGGGCTTGATCTTGTTCGGGCTGGCGGAAAATTAACTCTTCA
>JANMDE010000274.1:0-3313 GCA_031376105.1 Variovorax sp.
CCCGGGCGGATGCCTGGGGAAAGCTCGGCGTTCAGACCATCATTGATGCCGCGCCTTCCTTACAAGGTCATTGCTTGACGCCCCCAACCCTGGACGCCATGCTGATTGCCGCAACCGGACGCCATGGCGCAGATCTAAGCAATGAGGATTATTTGGACATGCTTTCGCAAGAAGGGCTGCAGCCAAGGATGCTGTATCCAAATGGGCCAAAGCGCAAGAGTCGATTCGCATTCGTGATTCATCCCTTGTCGCAGGAGTATTTCAAAAAGGTCAAGCCGATCGAGATGTTGTCCAACGTGTCGCCGCCCATCGTGATGGATGCGCTAGAAAAGGCGATGGCCTACGCGCCGCCCTTTGTGTACTCCAAAATCACCGGTATTGAGTCCCCCACTGGCGCGCAGGCTGAGGGTTGGTTGATTTCAGTGGGCGGCACGCCCAAGGAAATCATGGCGCACAGCCCGGAGTTCACGTATCGGCGGTTGCTTGCTGCAGCGGAGCTGGCGCGCGGGTTAGGTGCGCAGATCATGGGGCTCGGGGCATTTACCAAAGTGGTGGGCGATGCAGGCGTGACTGTGGCTAAGCGTGCACCTTTGCCGATCACCACGGGTAACAGCTACAGCGCGTCTGGCGCGCTTTGGGCCGCTCACGACGCGATGCGGCGCATGGGCTTGGTACGTGCGCCAGCCAAAGGTAAACGAGCCGAGTTCAAAGCGATGGTGGTGGGTGCGACGGGTGCCATTGGTTCGGTTTGCGCACGGCTTTTGGCCACCACGGCCCAAGAGGTTTATTTGGTGTCGCCCGAGCCGGCTAAGCTGCTGGCTCTTCAAGAGTCGATCTTGCAAGAAAATCCGGATGCTCGGGTGTTTGTGAGCGCGCGCGCCGACAGTCATATCGCCGAGATGGACATGATCGTGACGGCGACATCCGGCGCAGGAAAAAAAGTGCTCGACATCATGCTCGTCAAGCCCGGCTGCATCATCACCGATGTGGCGCGCCCGCTTGATCTCCCAGCAGAGGAAGTAGCTAAGCGGCCCGATGTGTTGGTGGTGGAGTCCGGCGAGATTCGCTTACCGGGTGACGTCAAAATGAAAAACATCGGTCTGCCTAAGGGCGTTGCGTATGCCTGCTTGGCCGAAACCATTGTGTTGGCCTTGGAAGGCCGATTTGAGAATTTCACGGTTGGGCGCGAGATCGAATGGCAGCGCGTGAGAGAAATCTATCGCTTAGGGCTCAAGCACGGCATGCAATTGGCTGCGATATCGGGGGTCAGCGGTGAGTTCAGCGATGCGGATATCGCCAAGGTGCGCAAGCTTGCGCTCGCAGCTCGTCAAAAAGCCGCCAGATCGGCTCGAGCCACGCCAACGCAGGTGGCTATCGCGCCTGTCCGTGCCGCCAAGCGGCTCAGCTTGCTGCCGGTCAAAAAGACAGTTGCTAAGACCGCTAAGAAGTCAGTCAGCAAAGTCGTATCGAAGCGGAAGGCATCCCATGGTGCGCACTAATCAACCCAAAGACTGGAGCCGAGCGCTAGCCATGGCGCCTGATCGACATGGCATTGCGATGAGCGCTGTGGATACGGCTTGGCTGCACATGGACAGTGCCAGTAATTTGATGATGATTGTGGGGGTTTGGATATTGAAGCCCGGCATCACGCGCGAGGCTTTGTGTGAGAGGCTGCAGGCGACGCTGCTGCAGTATCCGCGCTTTGTGCAGCGCGTTGCGGAAGCGGCGCAGGGCGTGCGCTGGGAAGCCGACCCTGACTTTGCTTTGGCCGATCATGTGGTTGTCGAGGCACTGCCCAGAGGCAGCCGGGCCAAGCAGCAGATCGCTCTGCAAGCTCGTGTGGCGCAACTGGCCGTGGAGCCGCTGGACCGAAAACATCCACTTTGGCAGTTTCATTTGATGGAGCGTTTTGCCGGCGGCTCGGCCATGATCGTACGGATCCACCACTGCATTGCAGACGGCGTTGCCTTGATTGCGGTGATGCAATCCTTGGTGGACGGTGGCCAGCTCCCCCCACGCAGCCACAAACGAGTCCATGGGCATCGTTTGCTGGATCGGGCTGAAGATCTGCTTGATAGTTGGGTGTTTGCACCTTTGGGACGGGTGTCTGCACTTGCTTGGGATGCCGCCAATGCCGGAGCCAAAACCTCCTGGGCCTTCGCGCATGCGCCGCGCCAAACACTAGAGCATGGGCTGCGCAGTGCTTGGTCTTCCACCAAGTGGGCGCTTCACGGGGTCAACGACGTCGCGGCGATGGCATTGATGCCCGACGACGACGCCACGCGTTTAAAAGGTATTCCCGCAGGTATCAAGCATGTGGCCTGGTGTCAGCCATTGCCTTTGGCTCGGGTGAAGGCCGTGAGCAGAGCCTTGGGTTGTTCAGTCAATGACGTGTTGCTCAGTTGTGTGGCTGGCGCCATAGGCCAATACTTGCGCAGCTTGGGAGACGATGTGGATGGCAAGGAGATTCGCGCGATGGTGCCCGTGAATTTGCGTCCCATGGATCAAGCCTACCGACTTGGCAATCAGTTTGGTTTGGCGCCCTTGCTGCTTCCCATCGGGAGCCAAAGCCCCACCGAGCGGGTTTTTGAAGTACGCCAGCGCATGTCTGAGCTCAAAGGAAGCATGCAGCCGCTGATGGCGTTTGGTTTATTGGCGGTGGCTGGCTTTTTAACGAAGCCGGTGCAAGACGCATTGCTCTCGCTTTTTTCTCGTAAGACGACGGCCGTCATGACCAATGTGATCGGTCCGAAGGAGAAAATGAAGTTTTTGGGCGCGACCGTGGAGCAATCGCTGTTTTGGGTGCCCCAGTCTGGCACGGTTGGCCTTGGCGTTTCTATTTTGAGCTATGGCGCGGGCGTGCAATTTGGTGTGATCAGCGACGATGCAGTCTGCCCTGATCCGCAAGCCATCATTGACAGCTTTGCCCCTGAATTTGAAAGCTTAGCAAAGGCTGCGGAAAGCAGCGCGCTGGCCTTGTGACAGTGTCGCGTCTGCGCATCGCATCGCAGCGCGATTTGCCCACTACACTGGCGATATGTCTCATCCCGTGCTCGCAGCGCTGCTGCCCGTCGTCGTTCTTATTGCTATCGGATTCATAGCAGGCCGCGCAGGTTTGATGTCGGCTAGCTCGGTAAAAGACCTCTCAAAACTGGTGTTCACCATTTTCCTGCCACCGATGCTGTTTCGCACGATGGTGAATGTGCATCCGGATAATTTGCAGGGCAAACCGCTCTTGGCTTATGTGATTGGCATGGCGTTGATGTATGCCGTGATGTTTTTTGCAGCGGGGCGCAATCGCCGTGCAGCGGTG
>JANMDE010000329.1:0-3558 GCA_031376105.1 Variovorax sp.
TATCTTGCTGAAAATGCGCGAGCGCGCGCCGATTGATTTTGAAATCATCGCGGTGAATTTGGATCAAAAGCAGCCGGGGTTTCCTGAAGAAGTGCTCCCAGCGTATCTGGCGAAAAAAGGTGTGAAATTTCACATCGAAAACCAAGACACCTATTCCATCGTGATGGACAAAATTCCTGAGGGCAAGACGCTTTGCAGCCTGTGCAGCCGCCTTCGCCGAGGCATTTTGTATCGCGTGGCCGATGATCTGAAATGCACGAAGATTGCACTCGGCCACCATCGTGATGACATCTTGCAAACGCTGTTCCTGAATATGTTTTTTGGCGGCAGACTCAAGGGCATGCCAGCCAAACTGCAAAGCGACAATGGTGGCCACATCGTGATTCGCCCTCTGGCTTATGTGGATGAGCGAGATATCGTGCGCTACAGCGAATGGCAGCAGTACCCAATCATTCCTTGCAACCTGTGCGGTAGCCAAGAGAATTTGCAGCGCAAGCAGGTAGGCAATATGCTCAAAGAGTGGCAGCGCAAGTATCCGGGCCGCCTAGACAACATGCTGCATGCCCTGCAAAACGTGGTGCCTTCGCATTTGATGGATGCGAAACTTCACGACTTCAAGAGCCTCCAAGCAACTGGCCGCGCCATGCCTGATGGCGATAAGGGGTTTGACCATGAATCATTTGACAGCACCTATGAGGCTTGTGGCAGCAATGCAAGCGAAGATGCCGCGCACCAAGTCATCCGCTTCGTCTGAGCGCGGGTTTTTAAAAGATTTTGGGGCGCTAGCCCTTATCAATATTGCAAAGTATGCTGCGTTTTTAGTAGCGCTTTGCGCAGCCGTTTTGCTGGCTGGCTGCTCTGGCATGCGCATTGTGGACAGCCAAGTGGCCGCGTTTTCTAAGCTCGACGCTGCGCCTGCAGCGGGCAGCAGCTGGCGCTTTGAGCAACTGCCTTCTCAGCAAAATTTAGAAGAAGTGGCGGCGGCGCGGCGTAACAAATTGGAAGTCATGGCGGCGCTGGAGCTGGCTAAATTGAGCTTTCAAGCCAAGCCACTGCCCTCCACCAGCCAGGCCGCCGCTTACACCGTGCAACTGACGGCTCGCATCCAGCGCTTGGATCGCGGGCCATTTGACCCAATCGACCCTTGGGTTTGGGGCATGCCGGGGCGCGATTATGTGGTCACAGGCTCAGGCCGCGTGATTTACACGCCCGTGTTTCCGCGCTTGGATTCGCCTTGGTATATCCGCGAAGTCTCGCTGCTGATCCGCGATGCCAAAGACAATCGCGTGGTTTACGAGACGCAGGCTCGCCATGAAGGCCGCTGGGCCGATGATGAAGCTGTGTTGCCCGCCATGATGGGCGCTGCGCTACAAGGCTTTCCCAAGCCGCCAGAAGGTAAGCGCATGGTGAACATTGAAATTCCCAGGTAACTTTACTGAGTAATTCCGGCTAAAGTCAGTGGATGACTGACACAGCCGTTCCCCTCATCACCCGCATCACCGCCATCCGCCATGGCGAAACTGCTTGGAATGTCGACACCCGTATTCAAGGCCAGCTTGACATCAGTTTGAACGAGAAAGGTCGCTGGCAAGCTGCTCAAGCGGGCGCTGCGCTCGCTGGCGAGACGATCGACGCGATTGTCAGCAGCGATCTTTCTCGCGCTTATGAGACGGCGCTGGCTGTGGCCAAACCGCATGGCCTGACTGTCGCCATTGATCAAGGCTTGCGTGAACGGGAATTTGGTTTTTTCCAAGGCAAGACCTTCGCTGAAATCGAGGCGCAGCATCCTGCGCAAGCGTTGCTTTGGCGCAAGCGCGTGCCTGACTTTGCACCCGCAGGCGGCGAGAGCTTGGTCATCTTTCGGGAGCGCGTTTCGCAGTGTTTAAAAGGGCTAGCGGCTCAATATGCTGGTAAACATCTCGTCATCGTGAGCCACGGTGGTGTGATGGACATCATTTACCGCGAAGCCACTGGCCTAGATTTACAAGCGCCACGCTCTTGGCAACTCGGCAATGCCAGCATCAACCGCGTCTTGTGGAACGGCGAACACTTGAGCTTGGTGGGATGGAGCGACACCAGCCATTTGAATTCGGGTTTGGATGAGCAGCATGCGTGATCTCGCAGCTTTGAATTTGCTCGTCGGCCAGAGCGTTAAGGCGATTGACACGCCCGCTTTGGTGATTGATCTGGATGCGATGGAGCGCAATCTGCTGGCCATGCAAGACTTTGCTGATGCTTGCGGTATGAAGCTGCGCCCGCATGCCAAGATGCACAAATCTGCCGAGCTGGCCTTGTTGCAAATGCAAGCAGGCGCGGTGGGTGTATGCGTGCAAAAAGTATCGGAGGCAGCGGCGTTGGCGGCGCAAGGTGTGCGTGATATTTACATCAGCAATGTCGTCACTTCACTATCAAAATGTGAGCAAGCTTCGCAGATCATACAAGGGCAAACAGCCCAAAATGCTTCAAACTTTAAACTCGCAGTGGCTGTAGACAGCCTGCAAGGCATTCGTGCGCTGGCTCAAGCGATGGGCATGCATGCGGCGGGTGCGAAGCTTTCGGTGTTCATTGAAATTGATGTGGGCCAGCAGCGCTGCGGCATCGCGCCGGGGGCGGCGGCTGTGGCGCTCGCGCAGGAGATTACAAAGCATGGTGTTTTGCAATTCGCAGGTTTGCAGGCCTATCACGGCAAAGCGCAACATCTGCGCCTTGCCTCTGAGCGCGCTGCGGCAATGGCGCAAGTGATGGAAAAAGTGGCCGCCACAAAAGCCGCTTTGAATGCCGCTAGATTTGATGTGCCGCTCATAACGGGCGCTGGCACGGGCAGCTTCGCGCATGAAGCCGCTAGCGGCCTGTATGGTGAGCTGCAAGCGGGCTCCTATCTTTTCATGGATGCTGATTACGCCGCGAATGAGCGTGATGCCAGCATGCCGCGATTTGAGCATGCGCTTTTTGTGAAATCACAAGTGATCAGCCGGCAAAAGACGCCCAGCGATGATCGCAGCGTGGTGGATGCGGGTCATAAAAGCCATGCGATTGATTCTGGCTTGCCGACGATTTGGTCGGGGCATGGCTCGGACTGGCAGTTTTTCAACGGCGGCGACGAGCATGGGATTTTGCGTGGCCCGGATTTGCCGGAGTTAGGTGCTACGGTTTGGTTGATCCCGGGGCATTGTGATCCGACGGTGAATTTGCATGACGCGATGATTGGCGTTCGCGGCGGCCTTCTGGCAGGGCATGTGGAGCGGGTGATTGAGGTGACCTCGCGCGGTTGTGTGGCTTGATCCTATTTGGCGCGCCGTGGCCTGAGAAAGCCGGCTTCGGGCGCCCTCATGGTGGAGTACCACAAATCGGTCGCCCGAATCCGGCTCTCTCAGGCCGATCCCAAAGCGCTATCGTCTACGCGCGAAGATCCTAGGAATAGCCAGTAGGCCGCGAGAGAGAGGCATTGCGACCGATCGATTTGTGGTACTCCACCATGAGAGCGGGCGCAATGCCTTACTCTCGCAGCCGTTCTGTCCAAAGCGAAACCCTTCGAGTGCCATCCACCGGAGCTGGGAA
>JANMDE010000396.1:0-3572 GCA_031376105.1 Variovorax sp.
CATTCGCTTCGCTTTGCGAAGGCCGCAGCGTGCCAGAACGCCTCGCCTGTCAGCAGTGTGCTTGAGTTGGTGAAGAAACTTAAAAACCCCAGCTTTGACTAAAAAATTAACGTCAGCGCTTCCACTCTAGCGCATCAGTACCAAGTTCGTCCGGTGAACCATCTCACTCTCGCCCGTGTAGCCCAGCAGCTTTTCAAACTCGCTGGATGCCTTGCGGCAAATCAGCCGTGCCTCGATGCTTGAATAATTGGCCAACCCCCGGGCGATTTCCACGCCCTCGGGGCTTTTGATGGCAATCACGTCCCCGCGTGAAAATTCACCCTGCACGGCCGTCATGCCAATTGGCAGCAGGCTCTTGCCATCAAAGGCCACCTTGGCCGCAGCGCCCGCATCGACAGTGACCGAGCCGCGCATTTGCAGGTGGTCGGCCATCCATTGTTTGCGGGCCTGGTTTTTAGCAGTTTGCGCAACCAGCAGCGTGCCAATCGCTTCGCCTTGCGTCAAGCGGAGCAAGACATTCGGCTCGCGCCCCCAAGCAATCACGGTACTCGCGCCTGAGCCCGCAGCGCGCTTGGCCGCGAGAATTTTGGTGATCATGCCGCCCTTGCCAATAGACGAGCCTGCACCGCCAGCCATCTTCTCAAGCGCGGGATCGCCTGCCTTCGCGGTGTGGACGAATTGCGCAGCCGGATCTTTGCGGGGATCGGCGGTGTAGAGGCCTTTTTGGTCGGTCAGGATCACATAGGCATCGGCTTCCACCAAATTGGCCACCAGAGCACCTAGCGTGTCGTTGTCGCCAAACTTGATTTCATCGTTGACCACCGTGTCGTTTTCGTTGATCACCGGAATCACCTGATGCGAGAGCAAGGTCAGCAGGGTGGAGCGGGCATTCAGATAGCGCTCTCGATCCGCCAAATCAGCATGCGTGAGCAAGACCTGTGCGCTGCGCAGCCCTTGCTCGCGCAGCTTGCTTTCGTACATCTGCACCAAGCCCATCTGCCCGACAGCGGCAGCGGCTTGCAGCTCATGAATGGCTTTGGGGCGAGTGGCCCAGCCTAGCCGCTTCATGCCTTCAGCAATTGCGCCGCTGGAGACCATCACCACTTCGCGCCCATCTTTCACCAGCGCCGCAAGCTGCTCACACCACTGTCCAATGGCCGCTTCGTCCAGCCCACGCCCCTCGTTGGTCACCAGGCTGGAGCCCACTTTCACCACAATGCGGCGCGCTTGGCTGAGCAAAGCGTCATCTGGTGTTACAGAAGATTTATGAAGCATTTTGAGGGATTAGCCCTTATAAAATATACATAGTTTGCTATTTATTTAATAGCAATTTTTAACAGCATAATCAGATCACAGTTCGCCAATCACAGCTTAGCCGCCACCCAACCCTGCACGCTGGCCAGCGCTTCATTCAGCTTAGATGCATCGGTGCCGCCAGCCATGGCCATATCGGGCTTGCCGCCGCCTTTGCCGCCGACTTGTTGCGCGACGAAGTTGACCAAATCGCCCGCTTTGACTTTTGCCACGCTGTCAGCCGTCACGCCGGCGGCGATTTGCACTTTGTCGCCATCAACGGCGGCGAGCACGATCACGGCGGTTTTCAGCTTGTCCTTGAGCTTGTCCATCGTGTCGCGCAGGGCCTTCGCATCTGCGCCTTCTAATCTGGCCGCCAAGACGTTGATGCCTTTGACTTCGACAGCAGAATTCACCAGCTCATCGCCTTGATTCGATGCGAGCTTGCCTTTGGCCTGCGCCAATTCTTTCTCCAGCTCGCGCACTTGAAGCTGCACGGCGGCGATACGGTTGTTCAGCTCATCTGGCGAGGATTTGAATGCGCCCGCAGCTTTGGCCACCGTGGCTTCTAACGATTGGAAGTATTCCAAAGCGCCCTGCCCCGTCACAGCTTCCACGCGGCGCACGCCAGCGGCCACGCCGCTTTCGGCCACGATCTTGAACACACCAATATCGCCCGTGCGGCTCACATGCGTGCCGCCGCAAAGCTCTTTGCTCGAGCCAATTTCCAATACGCGCACTTCTTCGCCATATTTCTCGCCAAACAGCATCATCGCGCCCGTAGCTTTAGCCGCTTCGAGCGGCAAGACCTTGGCGCTGGTGGCTGCGTTTGCCAAAATTTCTGCGTTCACACGCTTTTCAATCTCGGTGATTTGCGCATCCGTCACAGGCGCGTTGTGCGCAAAGTCAAAGCGCGTGCGCTCCGCCGTCACTTCGCTGCCCTTTTGCTGCACATGATCACCCAGTACTTCGCGCAGGGCTTTGTGCATCAGGTGCGTGGCAGAGTGGTTGCGCACGGTGCGCAAACGCGCCTCTTGATTCACCTTCGCCGTCACCGCATCACCCACTTTGATCGAACCCGAATGCATCTCGCCATGGTGGCCAAACACATCGGCTTTGATTTTTTGCGTATCAAGCGTGGCAAAAATCGCGCCTTGCTGACCGTGCAGCAAGCCTTCATCACCCGCTTGGCCACCGCTCTCAGCGTAGAAAGGCGTGGTATCGAGCACCACAATACCTTTTTGACCTGCTTTTAGCTCATTCGCCGTGATACCTTCTACATAGATTGCTATCACTTTTGCAGCAGATTCAAGTTTCTCGTAGCCCACAAAGGTGTTCAAAGCGCCGCCGTATTCCAGCGCTTTGTCCATCTTGAATTTGCCAGCGGCGCGGGCTTGGGATTTTTGCTGCTCCATGGCTTTATTGAAGCCCGATTCGTCCACCGTCAAGCCGCGCTCACGACACACGTCGCCACTCAAATCCAGCGGGAAGCCATAGGTGTCGTGCAGCTTGAAAGCCACGTCGCCGGGCAGCACTTTGACGCCGCCAGCCAGCGCTGAATCCAAAATCTCCATGCCATTCTCAAGCGTCTCGTAAAAACGCTCTTCTTCAACTTTCAGCACATCCATCACACGCTGCGCTTGCGCTTTCAAGCTCGGATAAGCATCGCCCATCAGCGCCACCAGATCGGGCACGATTTTGTGGAAAAACGGCGTTTTGCGGCCGAGCTTGTAGCCATGGCGAATCGCGCGGCGAATAATGCGGCGCTGCACATAACCGCGCCCCTCGTTGCTCGGAATCACACCATCTGACACCAAGAAGCTGGTCGCGCGGATGTGATCCGCAATCACGCGCAGGCTCGGGTTGTTGAGATCCACGGGCACATCTTTGCCAAACACTTCACGCGAGGCGGCTGCAATGAGCTTTTGGAACAGATCAATCTCGTAATTGGAATGCACACCCTGCAAAATTGCCGCCAAGCGCTCCAGGCCCATGCCCGTGTCCACGCAAGGCGCAGGTAGCTTGGTGATGGAGCCGTCTTCAGCCATGTTGAACTGCATGAACACATGGTTCCAAATCTCAATGAAACGGTCGCCATCTTCATCGGGCGAGCCGGGTGGGCCGCCGGGGATATGAGGGCCGTGGTCAAAGAAGATTTCGCTGCATGGGCCACACGGCCCGGTGTCGGCCATCATCCAAAAATTGTCTGATTTGTATTTGCCGCCTTTGTTGTCGCCGATGCGCACCACGCGCTCGGGAGGTAGGCCGATTTCTTTTGT
>JANMDE010000371.1:0-5192 GCA_031376105.1 Variovorax sp.
GCCCAGTGGCTCATCAAAGATGCACCGCAAGGTTTTGCCATTTACTCAGGCGACGATCCCACAGCCATTGCGCTCATGCTCTGCGGCGGCCATGGTAACGTGAGCGTCACCGCCAACGTGGCGCCGCGCTTGATGCATGAACTGTGCGTCGCCGCCATGGCTGGCGACTGCAAAGCCGCCATGGCGATTCAATCCAAGCTTCTGCCCCTGCACAAGCAGCTTTTTGTGGAAGCCAACCCGATTCCCGTGAAATGGGCGCTCGGGCGCATGGGCTGGGCGGGCAGCACACTTCGCCTGCCCATGACGACCATGTCACAATCGAATATTCCCCCCGTGGAAGCCGCTCTAAAATCAGCCGGCTTGATTTAACAGGATCCGTTGTCATGACATTTCGCGCTTTGAACCTTTTGGCTTTGGCAGCCACACTCAGTTTGTCCGCTTGCTCAACTTTGCAGGGCGACAAAATTGACTACAAAAGCACCACCAAGGGCTCCACGCTCGAAGTGCCGCCAGATTTAACCGCCATCTCCCGCGACAACCGTTTCAACGTGCCGGGTGTAGCCGTCACAGCCACCGGTTTTTCAGCGGGCCAAACCCAAGCCGGTGTTCCTGTAGCGGCGGGTAGTTTGTCAGATGTACGCATTGAACGCTCGGGCAATCAACGCTGGCTGGTGGTGGCTCGTCCTGCGGATCAGCTCTGGGCACCGGTGCGTGATTTCTGGCAAGACAGCGGTTTCTTGCTCAACACCGACCGCCAAGACATCGGTATCATGGAAACCGATTGGGCAGAAAATCGTGCCAAATTGCCGCAAGACTTCATCCGCAGCGCGCTCGGTAAGGTGCTCGATGGTCTTTACGACACCAGTGAGCGAGATAAATTTCGCACTCGCTTAGAGCGCAATGGCAACACCACTGAAATTTATATCACCCACCGCGGCATGGTTGAAAAAATTGTTGGCGGAAGCACGGCGCAAGCGCAAACCGGCACAGCTTGGGAGCCACGCGCCTCTGACCGCGAGTTAGAGACCGAGATGCTGCGCCGCCTCATGCTCAAACTCGGCGTGAGCCAAGAGCAAGCCAAATCCCAAGCTGCCGCTGGCATCACCACCAAAGTCACATCGCGTGTGGCCAATGTCAACGGCACGCCTGTGGTGCAAGTGGATGACGGCTTTGACCGCGCTTGGCGCCGTGTGGGCCTGAGCCTAGATCGCACCGGCTTCACCGTGGAAGACCGAGATCGCGCGCAAGGCGTCTATTTCGTTCGCTATGTTGAGCCCAAAGCCGATAGCAAAGAACCCGGCTTCTTCGCCAAGATTTTCAGCGGCAGCAAAGATGAAGCCCCTCTGAAATTCCGCATTGCCCTGCGCAGCCAAGGCGAATCCACCACCGTCTCGGTGCTCAACACCGCAGGCAGCCCCGAAACCACAGCCAACGCCCAGCGCATCGTTAAAGTGCTGGCTGACGATCTGCGCTAAACCGCGCATTTCAAGCATCAAGCCAGCCGTCGCGCTGGCTTTTTTTTATGCTCAGACCCCTAGAATCTACTGATGCCTATGCCCACCCACATCCCGCTCGCTGAGCGCCTCCGCCCCAAAACCTTGGGCGAGGTCATTGGGCAGCAGCAAGTGTTGGGCGAAGGCATGCCGCTGCGGGTGGCGTTTGAATCGGGCATGCCGCACAGCTGCATTCTTTGGGGGCCGCCGGGTGTGGGCAAGACGACCATTGCGCGGCTGATGGCTTCGAGCTTTAACGCGAATTTCATTGCGATCAGCGCGGTATTGGGCGGCGTGAAAGACATTCGGGAGGCAGTGGACAAGGCAGAAAGCGCACAAACTGGGCTGATGCCCCAGCGCACGATTGTGTTTGTGGACGAGGTACATCGCTTTAACAAATCTCAGCAAGATGCTTTCTTGCCGCATGTGGAAAGCGGGCTCTTCACCTTCATTGGAGCAACCACGGAAAACCCGTCGTTTGAAGTGAATTCCGCCCTGCTCTCGCGGGCGGCAGTGTATGTGCTGGAGCCTCTTAGCGAAGAGAATTTAAAAGAAATAGTGCAACTCGCCCTTATAGAATATACACAGTATGCTACTGAAATAATAGCAATTGAAGAGAATGCACAAGCGCGCTTGGTGGCCTATGCCGATGGCGATGCGCGCCGCCTGATCAACACGCTAGAGACGCTTCTCGTGCTGTGCGGTGCGCAAAAACTCACGACCATCGAAGACGCATGGTTGCTCAAGGTACTGGGTGAAAAAATGCGGCGCTATGACAAAGGCGGCGAACAGTTCTACGACACCATCAGCGCGCTGCACAAATCCGTGCGTGGCTCTGATCCAGATGCCTCACTGTATTGGCTGATGCGCATGCTCGATGGCGGTGCTGATCCGCGTTATATGGCGCGGCGTTTGGTGCGCATGGCCAGTGAAGATGTGGGGCTGGCTGATCCGCGTGCGCTGCGCATGGCGCTGGATGCTTCCGAGGTGTATGAGCGCTTAGGCTCACCGGAAGGCGAGCTGGCGCTGGCGCAATGCGTGATCTATCTGGCCATGGCTCCCAAATCCAATGCCGTGTACACCGCTTACAACGAAGCCAAAGCGCTGATCAAAAAAGAGGGCACACGCCCTGTGCCGCTGCATCTGCGTAACGCGCCTACGAAGCTGATGAAAGAGATTGGTTATGGCAAAGAATACCGCTACGCCCACAACGAAGAAGGCGCTTTTGCCGAAGGCGAGAGCTATCTGCCAGAAGGCATGAGCGAGCCCGGCTTTTACAGGCCGGTGGAGCGTGGGCTGGAAATTCGCATTGCTGAAAAACTGCGCGAGCTGAGGGCACGCAACGCTGCCGCACAGCAGCAACCTAGGTAATGCAAGGCTTGGAGCATCAGTTGGACTGATGAATCTAAAAAGCCACTGATAAGCTTCTTTTTTACCGGGAAAACCCGCCCCAAAGAGCGACTTTCAGAGGGGAATAGGCCTGTTTCGCGTGGCTACAATCTGACGATCAACCCGCTGCCTGTGAACCACAAGCTCACTCTGGCGGGTTTTTTGCTAGCTAATGGAGCATATTGCTGGCAACATCAAGCGCATTGATGTCCGCTTGCAATCAATACGGAGATTTTTTTCATGGATATTTTTCTGCAGCAGATCATCAACGGTCTGGTTTTGGGCAGCATGTATGCCCTTATCGCGTTGGGTTACACGATGGTCTACGGCATCATCCAGCTGATCAATTTTGCCCATGGCGAGGTGCTGATGCTCGGCGCTTTGACCAGTTGGGCCATGATCGGCATCATGCAGGAGGGCATGCCCGGCACACCCGGCTGGGTGATTTTGATTTTGGCGCTCCTCATTGCCTGCATCGTTTGCGCTGTGCTTAACTTCACGATCGAAAAAGTGGCCTACCGATCCCTGCGCAGCAGCCCTCGCCTCGCGCCTCTGATCACCGCCATCGGTATGAGCATCTTGCTGCAAACCATCGCCATGATCATCTTCAAGCCCAATTTCAAGGCCTACCCTAACCTGATCCAGGCTGATCCGATCAATATTGGCGGCGCGGTGATCACACCCGCGCAAATCTTGATTTTGGGTGTCACGGCCGTTTGCTTGGCGGCTTTGAGCTACATCGTTGGCCGAACCAACCTAGGCCGCGCGATGCGTGCCACCGCTGAGAATCCTCGCGTGGCCGCCCTCATGGGCGTGAAGCCCGATACCGTGATTTCTGCCACCTTCATCATTGGCGCGATTTTGGCGGCGATTGCCGGTGTGATGTGGGCCACCAATTACGGCACCGTGCACCACTCCATGGGCTTTTTGCCCGGCCTGAAAGCCTTCACGGCGGCTGTGCTGGGCGGTATTGGCAATTTGGCGGGCGCTGTGGTGGGCGGCATCTTCCTGGGGCTGGTTGAATCGATTGGCGCTGGTTATCTCGGCGCTGTCACAGGGGGCGTGCTGGGCAGCCATTACGTCGATATTCTGGCCTTCACCGTGTTGATCATCGTGCTCACCTTGCGTCCCTCAGGACTGCTGGGCGAACGTGTGGCAGACCGCGCTTGATCAGGGAGACATACCATGTTGAAATTTGACTTCAAAAACAAAACGCATGTGCTCGTGATGGGTCTGTGCCTCTTGCTCTTGCCCCTCATGCTGCAAGGCGTGGGTAATTTCTGGGTGCGCGTGGCCGATATGGCTTTGCTGTATGTGCTGCTGGCTCTGGGCCTGAACATCGTGGTGGGCTTTGCCGGCTTGCTTGATCTGGGCTTTGTGGCCTTCTTTGCCATCGGTGCCTATATGTACGGGCTGATGGCTTCGCCCCATCTGTTTGAAACCTTCCCTGCCATTGCCAGAATGTTTCCGGAAGGGCTGCACACACCGATTTGGATCATCGTGCCGGCGGCGGCATTACTTGCCGGCACCTTTGGTGTGTTGCTAGGTGCACCTACCTTGAAATTACGCGGCGATTACTTGGCCATCGTCACTTTAGGATTCGGCGAGATCATCCGCGTCTTCATGAACAACCTAGATCACCCGCTCAACATCACAAACGGCCCTAAAGGCCTGATCCAGATTGATCCAATGAACTTCTTTGGCTACAGCTTTGGCAAAGGCATTGATCTTTTTGGCTACAAAATTGGCAGCTTGGTGATGTATTACTACCTCTTCATGGCCTTGGTGATCCTGAGCGTGATCTTGTGCCATCGCTTGGAGCTCTCCCGTATTGGCCGCGCTTGGATGGCGATTCGCGAAGATGAGATTGCCGCCAAAGCGATGGGCATTAATACTCGCAATATGAAACTGCTGGCCTTCGGCATGGGCGCGACTTTCGGTGGCGTGAGCGGTTCGATGTTTGCCGCCTTCCAAGGCTTCATTTCGCCAGAGTCTTTCTCGCTGATGGAATCGGTGATGATCGTGGCCATGATCACGCTCGGTGGCTTGGGGCATTTGCCTGGCGTGATCATTGGTGCGCTGTTGTTGTCGACCCTGCCTGAGGTGTTGCGCTGGGTGTCTGGCGTGCTTGATCTGCAAGCCGTCACAGGCGGGCGGATTGATGCTTCTATCCTGCGCCAACTATTGATTGCGCTGGCCATGATCATCATCATGCTCTTGCGCCCACGCGGCCTGTGGCCGTCGCCCGATCATGGGAAATCTCTCGAAAACGCGGCCAAAGCGGCTGCTGGCAAGTAAGGAGAACACCAT
>JANMDE010000420.1:0-3995 GCA_031376105.1 Variovorax sp.
TCAACGGCACAATCAGGCATCAGGAGTGAAATTTGAAGGACATGACAATGAACATCCTCGTTTTGAACGGCATCAACCTCAATATGTTTGGCAAGCGCGACCCAGCCACCTACGGCACGGCCACATTGGAAGACATCAACCAAGCTTGCGTGGCGCTAGGCAAGGAGTTAGGCGCCGCTGTGAGCTGCTATCAAACCAATATCGAAGGCGAGATGGCGCAGCGCATCCATGCGGCGCACACCGATGGCACAGCCGCTGTGGTGATCAACGCAGGCGCTTGGACGCATTACAGCTACGGCATTCGTGATGCGCTGGCGATTTTGCAATGCCCGATCATTGAAGTGCATATGAGCAACATCCATGCGCGTGAAGAGTTTCGCCACCATTCGGTGATTGCAGCGATTGCCAAAGGCCAGATTGCTGGCTTTGGCGTGGAAAGTTATTTGCTGGGCATCCGCGCAGCGGTCTCAGCAGCCGGCGCTGTTGCGTCTTAAGTGCTACAAAATTGATAGCATACTGCGCTTATTCTATAACGGCTAACGACACATTTCACTCAAATAGCATGCGTATCGACGGCAACACAGACATCATCGCCCACATCGGCTGGCCGACCTACAGCTTTCAAGCACCGTTGATCTATAACCCGTATTTTGAGCAGGCGGGTATCAAGGCGCTGGTGGTGCCCATGGGCTGCAAGCCTGAGCATTTTGCAAACTATATCAAGGCCTTGTTTTCACTTGAAAATATTCGCGGCGCTTTGATCACCATGCCGCATAAAGTCAGCGTGCTCTCGCTCTTGGATGAGATCACGCCAATGGCGCGCGTGGCTGGGGCTTGCAATGCGGTCAAGCGCCTGCCCGATGGTCGTTTGCTGGGCGATATGTTTGATGGCGAGGGCTTTGTGCGAGGCATGCAGCGCAAAGGCTTTTCGCCCAAGGCCAAGCGCTGTTTGGTGGTGGGCTGCGGCGGCGTAGGCAGCGCGATTGCAGCATCGCTGGCGCAGGCGGGAGCCCGGGAGTTGGCGCTTTTTGACCTGAACCCAGAGAGCAGCCAAGCGCTTGCCGAGCGCCTCCGAGAAAATTTCCCCCAGGTCAGCGTGCAGTCTGGCAGCAAGGATCCAGCGCAGATGGATTTGCTGGTCAACGCCACGCCATTGGGCATGAAGAGCGGCGACGCACTGCCAGTGGACATGAGCCGCCTTTGCGCCCGCACTTTTGTGGGCGAGGTGGTGATGGCCCAAGAGATCACGGCCTTTCTCGCTGCGGCGCAGGCGCTGGGCTGCCGCACACAGGTGGGCAAAGACATGCTCTACGAGCAAATCCCCGCTTACTTAGAATTCTTTGATTTGCCGACGACGACGGCTGAAAATCTGCGCGCTGTGGCGTTGGCTTAAATGGCCAGCATGCTATTTAATAGATAGCATACTATTTAGATAATATAAGGGCAAACAGCCTTTTTTATAAAAAACGCCTAAGGCAAGTCTTTATTGGGCTCAGGTGCTGCGCCCTCACGTGGGCCAATGGAGCCCATGCGGGTTTTCAAACTCGGCTGGCCACCCAAGATGAGGCCATACACCGTGGCATTTGCAGCCACTTTTTTCACGTAATCGCGGGTCTCGGCGAAGGGTACGTTTTCTGCCCATGCTGCGCCTTCCATGATGGGGCCATTACGCCAAGCGCGCGGACGGCTGGGGCCTGCGTTGTACGCGGCTGCAGCTAATGGGGCTGAGCCTTGGAAATCATCGAGCACCAGCTTGAGATAAGCGGTGCCAATGGCGATATTGGTGTCACGGTCATTGAGCTGAGCAATGTTGAAGTTGTCCAGCCCGATTTTCTTGGCCGTCCAGCGTGCTGTGGGCGGCATCACTTGCATCAAGCCAGACGCACCTACGGTAGAGCGAGCGTCCATAATAAAGCGCGATTCTAGCCGAATCAGGCCATACACAAAAGCGGGATCTAGCTTGATCTCTTGGCTGCGCTTGACCACCGACTCGCGAAACGGCATGGGGAAACGTTGATCGGCAGAGAAGGATTCTTTTGTGCGCTCGCTGGTGTTGATGCAGCGATCCCAGACTTCGCGCTGGCAAGCAAAATCGGCGGCTGCGAGCAGATCACGGTCATTCATACCGCCGCGTGTGTGCAGATTGGTGGTGTAATTCCATTCGCGCACGCCGTCAGAGCGCAAGCCAATCGCAATCGCATACAGCGCACGATTGAGCCCAGGATTCAATCTCGCCGCTTCCTTTTCTGTAGCAGTCAAAGCAGGCGGAACAGGGGGCAGAGCCACTTTTCTGCCTAATTCCTCAGTGGCTAAGATTTCATAGAAGCCGCGTGGCGATGCAATGCTTTCTAGCAAGCTGATGGCCTCTTGCAGCTCAGGGCGCAGTACCATCGTAGGCGTTGCCGCTTGTGGCGTGGTGTTGATCATCTCAGGCTTACCTTTGGCGGTTTCGCGCAAAGCGCGAGCCTTCCAATAAGCCCAGGTGCTGTCTTTGCGGCCTTCTTCGCTCATCGCGTTGATCGCAGCGAGCACCACCGGCCAGCCTTGCGCAGCGCTGGTGGCGCGCAGGGCGGTGCGGACTTTCCAGCCGAGCAGATCGTCGTTCAAATATTCGTTGCGGGCCTTGGAGAAATGCTCGCCTGCATCCGCCGACAGTCTCAAATTTGCCTGCTTGCCAATCACGCCCCAGACCCAGCTGCGCTCTTCTGGCGTGAGGTGCACGCTCCATTTGGCTTCCAGCGCGCCTGCTGCAGCATCGGCATCGTTTGCAGCCATTTTGATCAATGCCAAAGTGACGAGCTCCTTGCGGGTCTTGCCTGCGGCGATCGTACGCGCAGTCAAATAGCGCGCTGGATTGGCGTTGATCTCGCCAATGGCGGCAGACGATTCTGGTGACACAATCGTCACCGCATTGCTTGCCGCGCGTGGGCGATTTCCTTCCAGCGAGAGCCGCGCTTCTTTCCAGACATCCAGCGCGCTAATCTGCTTGGCTTCAAACAAAGCGGCCGCCGCCAATGCGCAGCCGTCTTCAGCATCACGAAGGCCATACCAGTTGCGCAATACCTCTTGCGCCGCTATGTCGCCTTTGACACTGCCGCGCAGGCGATCAACGTGCAGGGCATAGCAGCGCACTTCTCGGTCATCATGCATGCGGTATTTGGCGTATTCGCTGGAAAACGCGCTCCAATCGCGTCGCCCGCCCAGCAATTGCAGCCAATCGTTGCGTAAGCGATCTTCTTGATACGTACCCGCAATGCTTTGCATCGCCGCCTGCACTTCGCTGCTACTGGCTTCGCCCAGCCTTGCCCTCATCTCCCAATACACTCCCCAAGGCTCTAGCGCATGGCCGCGAACTTGCGGCAGCAAAGCAGAAAGGCGCGATTTATCGCCGCGTTTGGCGGCGCTGCTCATTTCTACAATCGCATCATCACCACGCTGGCTCTGTGCAAACGCGGGAAAGCCCAGCGCACTGAAGGCTAAACATGACAGAATGAGTGACTTGAAAGATCGCATCCCTCAATTATGAACGCAGACAAAAAACACCAACGCCAGCGGCTGATTGAAGAGCGACTAAATTTGCCTGATCGCATGGAAAGGGCGGCAGATTTGCAGCGAGCCTTGCGTGCGTTTTTGGTGAGCCGCAACGACGAGATCATTGGCGCTTACTGGCCGATCAAGGGCGAATTTGATGCTTTGCCTGCGCTTTACCGTTGGCAGGAAGATGTGTTGCTCGGTTCTGGGCTGGATTCGCAAGCCGTCACGGGTGATCCGCTCGAACCTCAAATTTTGAATGAGAACAAGCCTTCTCCCCCTATAAAACCTGCTCGAAGCGCTACTGAATTCATAGCAAACTTACTAGATTCTAGCCAAAACTCCATCGCACATACCGCCTTGCCGGCGGGCCCGCTGGCGTCGCCGCGCAAGATCGGCTTGCCGGTGGTGGACAAGGTTCACAAAACCTTGCAATTCCATGCATGGTGGCCGGGCTGCCCGAT
>JANMDE010000421.1:0-2958 GCA_031376105.1 Variovorax sp.
TGCACGTAGCGCTTGGGCTGCCCTGCTTCTCTGGAATAGCAAAATTCTGTATCGATGAAATCTTTGGGCAGTTGCTGCAAAGGGCCGAAATACGGGAGCTCAGCCTGCGTGCGTGCGCCAAAGAAGAGCATGAGTTTGCCGCCATCGAATTTGCCGGACGCACGCAGGCGCCTACGCCACTCCGTCATCGCACGCATCGGCGCGCTGCCTGTGCCAGTGCATATCATCACGATGTGACTCTTAGGATGGTTGGGCATCAAGAAGCTCGAGCCGAATGGCCCGATCACCTCCACCTGATCACCCACCTTCAGATCACACATGAAATTGCTAGCCACGCCGCGCACAGCCTTGCCGCTGTGATCTTCGAGCACACGCTTAATCGTGAGCGAGAGGTTGTTGTAGCCCGGGCGCTCGCCATTGCGCGCACTGGCAATCGAATACTGGCGCGCATGATGCGGCTTGCCACGCTCATCCAAACCGGGCGGCACAATGCCGATGCTTTGGCCTTCGAGCACAGGGAAAGGCATGCTGCCGAAATCCAGCACGATGTGATGCGTGTCGTAATCCGAGCCGGCCGTCTTGCCAACCTCGGTCACGCGCACATTGCCTGTGACATTCGCTGTGATGCTTTTGGCATCCGCTTTGGGGCTGTACAGATTGGTGTAAGCATGCGCTGCAGACCAAGGCGGCAGCGCAGCGCCGTAGCTTGCACTGCCAGTGATTGCTACGTTTTGTATAGCGCTTTGCGCAGTTTCTATGCTGGCTAATGGCTTTTTTTCATCTAAAACGACACTAGAAACATCCGCTTGCGCCAGCTCTGCTTCGGGCAACTCCTCAGGTAAATCATCCCAAGTCAGTTGCTCTTCCACGGAGTACGCCTTGACCTTGAGCATGCTGCGCCAATTGTCAATCGAGCCTGTGGGGCAAGGCGAAATGCAGGCCATACAAGAGTTGCACTTCTCGGCATCCACCACATAGTTGCGGTCATCATGCGTGATCGCGCCCACAGGGCACGTGGCTTCACAGGTATTGCAACGAATGCAAATGACCGGGTCAATCAAATGCTGCTTGATGATGGATGTTTCGTTAGCGCCCATGGTATGCCTCGTAGATGTTTAATACCGGACGCAAAGGTCGCAAAAGTTGCGCAAAAGACGCAAAAAATACAAAAAAACATCAGAAAATTTACTTGGCATTGGAGCCTACGGCTGATTTTCTTTTTTGTGTTTTTGCGCAACTTTTGAGTCTTTTGCGTCCGGTATTTTTGTATTTAGATTTTAAGCAAACCGCACATAATCAAAATCCACCGTCTGCTTATTAATCCCCATCGCTGGTGGCGCGATCCAGTTGGCGAATTTTCCGGGCTCAATCACACGGCCCATCAGGCTGGCAACGAAAGCGCGGTCTTCGGCGGTGGGCAGCCATTCGTTTTTCTTCACATCCCACTCAGCCTGCGAAACCACGCGACCATCCGGCGAAACTTTCGCGCCTGCCAACGCGCCGATGTTGCGGTTGAACGCTTTGTGTGGCGTGCTGAGTTTGAACGGGATACCCGCTTTCTCAATCACTTTGTTCCAGCGGCCCACGCCTGCAACGGAATCTTTGATGTAGTCATCGCGCAACACTTCATTCAGCGCATTGAGCATCGGCACTTCTTTTTCAACCAACTGGCCACCCACCACTTGCAGCACTTTGTAAGACTGGCCGCGCAACTGATGATCATCCATGCGCTTGCCTTCTTCGTAGCGGCATTTGATGCCGGTGCTATAGAAGGTGGCGGCATTCGATGATTCGTCTGCACCGAAAAGATCAATCGTGACGGAGAAGTGGAAATTCAAATAACGCTGCAAGGTAGGCAGATCGATCACGCCAGCAGCGCGCAGCTTCTTGGAATCATCCGTCTTCAGCTCGTTCATCATCTGGCAGGTGCGCTGGATCACGCGGCTGATACCGCTCTCGCCGACAAACATGTGATGCGCTTCTTCGGTGAGCATGAATTTGCTGGTACGTGCGAGTGGCTCAAAGGCGCTTTCTGCAAGCGCGCAGAGCTGGAATTTGCCATCACGATCGGTGAAGTAGGTGAACATGAAAAAGCTGAGCCAATCAGGCGTGGCCTCGTTAAAGGCTTGCAAGATGCGCGGCGTGTCTGCATCGCCGCTGCGGCGCTCTAGCAGCGCTTCGGCTTCTTCGCGGCCATCACGGCCAAAGTGCTTGTGCAGCAAGTAGACCATCGCCCAAAGGTGGCGGCCTTCTTCGACGTTGATCTGATACAGGTTGCGCAGGTCATACATGGAAGGCGCAGTCAGGCCCAAATGGCGCTGCTGCTCCACCGATGCTGGCTCGGTATCGCCTTGCGTGACGATGATGCGGCGCAGATTAGCGCGGTATTCACCGGGCACATCGTTCCACACGTCTTGCCCCATGTGATCACCAAAATGAATCTTCCGGCCTTCTTGAGCGGGATTCAAAAAGATGCCCCAACGGTAATCGCGCATCTTCACATGCCCAAACTGCGCCCAGCCTGCTGGGTCAACACTCACTGCAGTGCGCAAATACACATCCGATGCTTCCGAGCCCACGGGGCCGATCTCGTCCCACCAGTTGATGAAATTCGGCTGCCAGCCTTCAAGCGCGCGCTGCAAAGTGCGGTCTTCGCTGAGGTTGACGTTATTCGGGATTTTTTCGCTGTAGTTGATGCTCATGATGATTTCATTTCAAAACAACGGTGGGGAATGTTCGGTTGCAGCAAACCACCTGAATTACTGCACAACGAGATACTGTCTTTTAATGGAGGCTGCTGGAAGGGCAAGAGAAGAACGCAAAAGACGCAGAAGTACGCTAAATCCTCAGAAAAGAAATCATAAATTTAGCATTCAATTTTGCGCCTTTTGCTTTTCTTCTGCGTCTTTTGCGTTCTATGGGTCGATCACCAATCAGCCGCCTAAACGCGATTCCAAT
>JANMDE010000426.1:0-4076 GCA_031376105.1 Variovorax sp.
TTCCAGTTTGAACGGCATGGGTATTTCGTTGCGGATCGCGTGGATCATGGCAACGGCAAAGTCGTTTTCAACAAAATCACGGGTTTGAAAGACACTTGGGCGAAATAAGCCATGGCTGGCAGCAACACTCCCCGCGTCGTCATCTTTGCTGGCCCCAACGGCGCTGGCAAATCGACGCACGCGGATGCCATGCTCAAAGCGATAGGTATCAGCACCTTCGTCAACGCTGATTACATCGCTCGCGGGCTTGCCGGAAAACAAGCCGAGACCGTCGCTATCGCCGCAGGCCGCATCATGCTCAAGCGGCTACACGAGCTAGGCGAAGCCAATCAAGATTTCGCCTTTGAATCGACTTTATCGAGCAAAACCTTCGCCCCCTTCCTCAAACAGCTCAAATCAAAAGGCTATCACGTCACGATTTTCTACTTTGCACTGTCCAGCAGCCGCTTGGCCTTGCAGCGCGTCAAACTGCGTGTCGCCTTGGGTGGACATCATGTGCCCGCAGATGTGGTGAAACGCCGATTCGGTCGCAGCCTGCACAATTTTTTCCAGCTGTACGCGGCGTTGGCAGACGAATGGATCATGTTCGATAATGCAAGCGGGAAGAATGCCCGCCCGATTGCACAAAGCATCAACGGTCAACAAACCATCGAGGACGAAGCCCTATGGCTCAAACTGCAAAAGCTAAGCCACGCGTAATCCCAACCGGGCGCAATCTACAAAAAGCGCTGGAAGAATCCGCTGAACAAGCCCGCCGCTTGGCAAAAGCGTTTGGCAAAACCATCCCCACAGACAAACCAGCCCGCCAGCGGCAGGCAGCGTGAGCGGATTGGAAAGTCTGCTGCGCGCCGTGCAACGCGCAGACAGCCTGCTCGCAGGCGTGCTCGGCAAAGCCCAATTTTGGCAACGCTGGGCCGGCACGCCCCTCAACGCGCGGCAAACCTGGGTGCTCAATCACATCTTGGACCAAACGCCAGCCGACACAGAAGCCCAACCCAACCCAGCAGCACTCACCAACAAAAAATGGGCATTTCTGGCCAAATGCTCCGCAGACACCGCGCTACGCGACATCACCGATCTGCTGGAGCGCGGCATGCTGCGCAAGATGGAAGGCGGGGGGCGGAGCACGGGGTATTTGGTGGTCAAATAGCGAAAAGCCAAGCAGCAGCGCAGGCAAGCTGCAAACCAGCCCATTTCGACGAACCATCAGAACACGTGTACGACTCAATCACTATGAATTCAATAGCATTCTGCGCAGTATCTATGCCGGCTATCGGGCTAAAAGACACTAAATCCGGCGCCCCCGGTAGCGGCGCCGTCACCGCAGAATTCCGCCTGTATGACCGCCTCTTCAACACCGAACACCCTGACGAAGGCGGCAAAGACTTGCCTTGCGCCCTGAACCCCAGCAGCCTGCAAACCATCACAGCCTACGTCGAACCCAGCCTTGCGCAGGCCAAGGCAGACGACAAATTCCAGTTTGAGCGGCATGGGTACTTTCGGGCGGATCGAAATGACCATGAAATCGGCAAAGTTGTGCTAAACATGATCACCGGCTTGAAAGACAGCCGGGGAAAATAATTGTTTGTTTTCAGAGAGGATTCCAGATTTAATCATGGCGTACAAAACATACTCAATAAACACAGTGGGCGAGTTACTTAAGTATTTGAAGAAAAGTAAAAACGACAAGCAACCTACTTGGTTTCGAGGTCAAAGCGATGCATCTTGGCAGCTGCTACCTGGTCATCAAAGGTTGAAATCGCCACCACCTGAATCGGTCTTGATCCAGCGCTTTAAGCAGAACGCGACCCTGCTGGTAAACAATGTGGGAGCTTCGCAACTTGATTGGCTTTTCTATTTGCAACACTACGGCGTTCCAACCAGACTATTGGACTGGTCAGAAAGTCCACTTTTCGGTCTATATTTTGCGGTCACATCAAATCCAAAAAAAGACGGCGCACTATGGGCCTTAAACCCGATGGAGCTAAACTCTTTGGCTAATACCAATGCATTGGACAATAAATATCTGCCCTCTTTTGAAGATTCGTTACTCGATAATTACACGCCGCTAAGCGTCGAGGCAGGCAGCTTAAAAGGCGTTTTACCCATGGCTGCGATTGCAACTCGAAACAATCCTAGGATTCAAGCTCAGCTTGGTGTTTTTACAATTGCCCATTTGACAAAACAACCGATTGAAGAAATCGGAAATGGCAACCATGTCATAAAGTATTTTATTTCAGCCGCCGCAAAAAAGGAATTCACTGCTGAACTTAAGCTGCTTGGGATTTCAAGATTTCAATTGTTTCCAGAACTATCTAGTGCTGGCGAAATTATCAAGGAGGTATTGCAATGAGCTACATTGATCATCACCAACTCCCTCATAGCACCGTACTTAGCGTATACGTAGAGCGCGACACCATATTGACTGATCCTGAGTACCAACGCCAAGGAGAGATCTGGTCGCTTGAAAAGAAGCAACTGTTAATCGATTCCATAATTAACAGATATGACATACCAAAACTTTATTTTCACAAACTAGATCGAACCCAAGCGGTAGCGAAGAAAAAAATCTACTCGGTAATAGACGGACGCCAGCGACTGGAAGCCATCTTTGGTTTCTTAGATGGAGATTTCACACTTTCGCCTGATTTTGAGTATGTTCCGGACGCGACGGTAAAAGCTGCAAATTGCTCTTATTCAGATTTAGCAAAAGACCACCCGCGATTGAAGCAACGCTTTGAGTCGTTCACACTTCCGATCACGGTAGTGGAAACCGACGACATCGAGCTAATCGAAGAAATGTTTTCTAGACTAAACGAGGCTGTTCCGCTAAACGCTGCAGAAAAGAGAAATGCGATTGGCGGGGATATGGCAAAGGCGTTTACGGATCTGGCAGCCACCACATTCTTCAAAAAGAAAATCCGCTTCAGCGATCACAGATACCGGCATCGTGAAGTCGCTGCTCGCCTTTGTTTTATAGAGATGTGTGTACGAGAAAATAGGCTCGCTGACACTAAAAAACCTTTTCTAGATTCGATTGCTAAAAAATTCAAAACGGGTAAGAAAGTCTATGTGCAAAAATTGAAGGCGGACGTGTCGAGCGTTGTTGAAGCGATGACGGGCGTTTTCTCGGCAAAAGACATTCTTCTCGCATCGCAAGCATCCGTGCCGATCTATTACCTGCTTTTCCGTGAAGCGAAAAGTCAAAATGCCCTAGCGAAGCTACGTCGTCAAACGTTTATAGATTTCAACGAAAAACGGCAAAAGAATCGAGTAGATGCTGAACGAGATATAACGACAGCCGACTTCGAGTTGCTTGAATTTGATCGTATGTCTCAGCAAGGCACGAACGATGCGAGCTCAATTCGAGAAAGGCTTCGAATATTAGCGAAGCATGCAAAGATACAAATCCGGTCTGACTTCTAGCCTAGTGATTTTTTTGACTTCATTTACCGTCATGTCTTCCGTTGCCTGCAATTCTGGTTTGGATCACGAGAACCAGGCCAAGTCCTCAGTCCGATGCTGAGTTCTGATGCCATCCTCCACTTCTGGTTCACGGAACTCACCGAGAAGCAGCATTTCGCCAAAGACGCCGCCTTGGACGCCTTGATCGCGCAGCGCTTTGGGGCCACGCTGGAGGCGGGCGCGCGCTGTGAGTTGTTTGGCTGGCGCGGCTCGCCCGCTGGGCGGCTGGCGGAGATCATTGTGCTCGATCAGTTTTCGCGCAATGTCTGGCGCGACACACCGCGCGCCTTTGCGCAAGACGCGCTGGCTTTGGCGCTCGCGCAGGAGCTCATTGCAAGCGGGGATGATGCGCAGCTGCCGCTGGCGCAGCGCCGCTTTGCTTACATGCCCTATATGCACAGCGAATCCATCGTGGTGCACCAAGAGGCGCTGCGCCTGTTTGCGCAAGCCGGCCTAGAAGACAACCTGCGCTTCGAACGCAGCCACCTAGCCATCCTAGAGCGCTTCAAACGCTACCCCCACCGCAACGCCATCCTCGGCCGGGCGTCTACGCCGGAAGAGCTGGCGTTTTTGCAGGAGCCGGGGTCTTCGTTTTAAACTCTTATGCTTTA
>JANMDE010000435.1:0-2110 GCA_031376105.1 Variovorax sp.
CGCCTACGAAGGCGCGTGGCTTGGCGGTGAAACTTATCTCAGCTTTGACAAGCAGGCGATTGGGCTGCTCAAGAAGCAAGGCGTTGCTACCCGACAGCTTTGATCGTCTGATCAGTTATTTGACCACGAGATTGAGTCGTGCATTTGTTGTGTGAGAGTGTTGAGCGTTAGTATCATTTTGATAGCACGTTGCGCTGATTCCATGCCGGCTATAGGCCATATTTGCTTCAAAATCTGAGTAAAAAGAAGGAGCAACGCGCCAACACGCATACCCGCCGCGTGATGGGTCTGAAAAAACGAAGACTGTCTCGGTCGGGTGCGGCCAGCCATGCAATCATCGCTACAAGAGATCAGCAGCTCGGGAAACCATGCACAGCATGCTGAAAATGACAGTCCTCGGCTTTTTCGGGCACGTCACGCGGCAGGCGAGCGGGTTGAACGAAGGCGAAGCAGTCGAGCGCTAGAACAACAAATAGAAAGCAGCCATGCATGTTTGCGACAATAGAGCCATGACCGCTGCTTCGCAACTCCTCCAAACCGTCCCCGTCAGCCTCGAAGGCCGCTCTTATCCGATTCTGATTGGCTCGGGTTTGCTGCAAGACCCTGCGACCTATGCCAAGCTGCCCAAAGCCAGCGGCGCCTTGATCGTGACCAACAGCACGGTTGCGCCCATGTATGCGGCGCAGCTCTCTAGCGCCTTGCAAACGCGTTACCCGAATGTGCAGACGCTTTCCCTGCCCGATGGCGAAGAGCATAAAAATTGGCAAACGCTGAATGCGATATTTGACCAGCTGCTGGGCTCAGGTGCGGATCGCAAAACCACGCTGTTTGCCTTAGGCGGCGGCGTGGTGGGCGATATGACGGGCTTTGCTGCTGCCAGCTATATGCGCGGCGTGCCGTTTGTGCAGGTGCCGACCACGCTACTCGCGCAGGTGGATTCAAGCGTGGGCGGGAAGACGGCGATCAACCATCCGCTGGGCAAAAACATGATCGGCGCGTTTTATCAGCCGGAGTTGGTGGTGTGTGATCTGGATGTGCTGAAGACTTTGCCGCCGCGTGAGATGTCTGCTGGTTTGGCTGAAGTCATCAAGTACGGACCGATTACGGATATGGCCTTTTTCGATTGGATTGAGGCGAACATTGACGGGCTGCGTAATGGCGACGTGACATTGCTGGCGCATGCGGTGAAGCGCAGTTGCGAGATCAAAGCGGCTGTGGTGGGCGAGGATGAGAAAGAAGGCGGCATTCGCGCGATTTTGAATTTCGGCCACACTTTTGGCCACGCGATTGAGGCGGGCTTGGGCTATGGCGCTTGGCTGCATGGCGAAGGCGTGGGTTGCGGGATGGTGATGGCGGCCATGCTCTCGCGCGAGCTGGGTTTGGTGGATGAGGCTTTCGTGCAGCGGCTCACGAAGCTGGTGCAACGCGCTGGTTTGCCAACCGTAGCGCCTGCTTTACCCTTGGAAGGCGCAGCGAATGTGGCCGAACGCTATCTGCAACTCATGCGCGTGGACAAGAAAGCCGAAGCTGGCGAGATTCGCTTCATCACGATCGATGCACCTGGCCGCGCTGGCATTCGCCCTGCGCCAGATAGCATGGTGCGCAGCGTGATTCAAGCCAGTATGCATGTTTGAATTACTATTAAATCAATAGCATACTATCAAGATAATATAACGGCTAACAGCAGATTTCATTCAACGATGCATGCCTTAAAGCCCTACGCCACACAATCTGCCCGCATGCGCTCGCGTCGCCATACAGAAAAGCCTTCAGGCGCATCGAACGAGCACCGCAGCGAATTCCAACGCGACCGAGATCGCATCGTGCATTGCACAGCCTTTCGCCGTTTGGTTTACAAAACGCAGGTGTTTCTGAACCACGAAGGCGATTTGTTTCGCACCCGGATGACGCATTCGCTCGAGGTGGCGCAGCTTTCTCGCTCCATGGCACGGGCGCTCGGGCTCGATGAAGATTTGGTCGAGGCCATTGCTTTGGCGCATGACCTCGGCCACACACCTTTCGGCCATGCCGGACAAGATGCACTGAATGCCGCGCTGCGCGAGCTCGCCCCTGGCCATGGCGGCTTTGAGCACAATTTGCAGAGCCTGCG
>JANMDE010000438.1:0-6152 GCA_031376105.1 Variovorax sp.
TGCAGGCTCGCCTGCAAGAAAAAGAGCGCTCCGAGCGCGCCGCCAAAGAAGCCGCCACCCGCAAGGGCCTGATCGGCAGTGGCGACCGCAGTGACCGCATCCGCACCTACAACTTCCCCCAAGGCCGAATGACGGATCACCGCATCAACCTCACGCTCTACAAACTCCTCTTGATCATGGAAGGCGATCTACGCGAGACCGTGCAGGCGCTGCTTCATGCGCGGGAAGAAGAGCAATTGAAAGAGTTAGAACTGGGAAATTAATTGGGGTCTAATTAATCGGGGTCAGATCCCAATTAATTTGACTTATTCAAGCCCGCGGCATCACATCAAAACGATGTCATAGAGCTCTTGCACCATCGTACTCTCCGATTGCAGCGAAATCGGCTTGCCAATGAAATCAGACAAGGCCGCCAAATGCTGGCTCTCTTCATCTAGAAAAAGCTCAATCACCTGTGGCGCGGCTATCACGCGAAATTCTTTGGGGTTGAACTGCCTGGCCTCGCGCAAAATTTCGCGCAAGATGTCGTAAGCCACCGAGCGAGGCGTTTTCACGCTGCCCTTGCCTTGGCAGGCGGGGCATGGCTCGCAGAGCATATGAGCGAGGGATTCGCGGGTGCGCTTGCGCGTCATTTCCACCAAACCTAGCGGGGAAAACGTGCCCGCGTGGGTCTTTGTTCTGTCTCTGGCAAGCTGTTTGTTGAGTTCAGCCAACACCTGTTCGCGGTGCTCGGGGCGAATCATGTCAATGAAATCAGCAATGATCACACCACCCAAATTACGCAAGCGCAGCTGCCGCGCCATCGCGCCTGCGGCCTCCAAATTCGTTTTAAAAATCGTATCGTCAAAATTACGTGCACCCACAAAACCGCCGGTGTTCACGTCAATCGTGGTCAGTGCCTCGGTTTGGTCAATGATCAAATAACCTCCCGATTTCAGCTCGACGCGCCGCTCCATGGCCTTAGCCACCTCTTCGTCCACATTGAACAAATCAAAAATCGGCCGCTCACCTTTGTAGAGCTGCAATTTGGCGGCGGCATGCGGCATGAATTCATTGCCGTAATCCATCAGCGTATTGAATTGCTCGCGCGAATCAATGCGGATCGTCTGCGTGTCCTCGCTGGCCATATCGCGCAGCACACGCTGCAGGAGGCTCGCGTCGGTATGCAACACGGATTCAGAGGGAAGGCGCGTGGCACTCAGCTTGATGCGCAGCCATGTCTTGAGCAAGTAGGCCATGTCGTCTTGCAGCTCAGCGTCGGTGGCCTCTTCTGCATTGGTGCGTAAAATAAAGCCACCGCCTTTGAATTGCTCTTGGGCCGAATGCGCATCCCACAGCTTTTGCACGCGCGCACGCAGGCGCTCGCGCTGCTCGGGCGAGATTTTTTGCGAGATACCGATGTGATCGTCTTGTGGCAAAAACACCAGTTGCCGCCCGGGCAGGCTGATCTGGCTGGAAAGCCGAGCACCCTTCGAGCCAATCGGATCCTTGATCACCTGCACCATGATCGCCTGGCCTTCAAACACCTGCTTTTCTATAGGCAAAGCTGGTGGGGCGGGTTGCGCATTTCGCGGCGCGTTGTCTGCATAGCGCGCATGCACAGCGCTGGCCAAATCTGCCACATGCAAAAACGCCGCTCGCTCCAGCCCGATGTCAATAAAGGCCGATTGCATGCCCGGTAACACCCGCGCCACCTTACCCAAATACACATTGCCCACCAAACCGCGCTCCAAGCTGCGCTCAATATGCAGCTCTTGCACCGAACCATGCTCAATCACTGCGACGCGCGTTTCTTGTGGGCTCCAGTTGATGAGGATGTCATGTTGCATAGGGAGAAGGTAACGCGAAAAACAGCAAAAGAGCCTGGAAACTCAAAAAAAGAAAAGAATGCCAGATCGCCTGCGGTTTAGCCGATCACTTTGAGCTGCTGGAGCAATTGCGCCGTTTCATGCATCGGCAGCCCCATGATGCCGCTGTAACTGCCGCTGATGTGGCTCACATACGCCGCCGCCCTGCCCTGAATCGCATACGCGCCCGCCTTGCCCATGGGCTCCCCGCTAGCCACATAGGCTTTGATCTGCTTTTGCGACATCTCGGCAAACGTCACCCGAGAAACCGACAGCGCGTGCACCCGATTTTTCCCACTTTGCACAGCCACGGCTGTCAGCACCCGATGCGTCTTGCCGCTGAGTGCAGTCAGCATCCGCACCGCATCGGCCTCATTCTCTGGCTTGCCATAGATCGCCCGGCCTAAAGCCACCGTGGTATCTGAGCAAATCACGGCTCGCAATGGCAAACCCCGCAGCCTCATCCTCTCAACGGCCGCATCAAGCTTCAACCCCGTCACCCGCACCACATAAGCCTTTGGCGCCTCATTTTTAAGAGCCACCTCAATGCCTTCAGCGTCTTCTTCTTTGCCCGGCAAGAGCAACTCATAGTTCACGCCAAGCAACTCAAGCAACTGAGCGCGGCGTGGGCTTTGTGAGGCGAGGTAGATGGATGTATTCACAATGCCTACTCACGGTGATAAGGATGCCCCGCGTTGATTGACCAAGCGCGGTAAAGTTGTTCGACAAGTAGCACGCGCACCATGGCGTGGGGCAAGGTCATGTCTGAGAGGCGGATGCTCTCTTGCGCAGATTTACGGAAATTGGGGTCCAGGCCGTCAGGGCCGCCGATGACGAGCGCGACATCGGTGCCGCCGAGCTGCCACTCAGTTAAGCGCTGAGCCAGCTGCTGCGTTGACGTATTTTTGCCGCGCTCATCGAGCACAACCACGCGGGTGCCTTTAGCCTCTTTGGCAATCGCCGCTTCAATGCGCTCTCGCTCGGCCAGCATGAGCGAGACGGTATTTTTGTTGTTGGTGCGCGGCTCGGTTTTGATGGCCTTGAGCTCAATCTTGATCTCAGGCGGAAAGCGTTTGGCGTAATCGTCCCAAGCGCTTTGCGCCCAATCGGGGACGCGCTGACCGACGGCGACGACTGTCAGCTTCATGCTGATTTTTTAGCAGCAGCTTTCTTCTGGGGTGCCTTTGCGGATGCCTTCGCGGGTGCTTTTGCAGGTGCTTTTTTCGAAGTGACTTTGCTGGCTGCCGCTTTTTTGGCGACGGCTTGCGGAGATGCTTTTGAAGCCAGCTTCTTTGCGGCTGGTTTTTTGGCAGCAGGTGCAGCTTTGGCAGGTGACTTGCTTGCAACGGTTTTGCCAGCAGGTGCGGTGGTTTTCCTCAGGGCTTTGGCCGCTTTTTCTTTGGCTTTTTCAGCTGCGAAATGATCGGCGGCTTTTTTCTCAGCCTTTTCGGCTTCTTTCTCTGCAGCTGCATGCTTCAAGCGCATGGGTTTTTCGCCCCAAATGTCTTCCAAGTGGTAGTACTGGCGAATAGCGGGCTGCATGATATGAACCACAGCGGGGCCACAATCAACAATGATCCATTCGCCGTTTTCCTCGCCCTCAGTGCGCGGCTTACCAAAACCGGCTTGGCTTACCGCATCGCGTACGCTCATCGCCAAGGCTTTGGTTTGTCGGTTGCTGGTACCACTGGCAACGATCACGCGTTCAAACAGGCTGCTCAAATGCTCGGTGTCAAACACCATCAGGTTTTGCGCTTTCACATCTTCCAAGCCATCGACAATGGCTTTAAGCAGCTTGGCAACATCGCGTTTGCCTTGATCGCTGCCACCCGAGGCAGGGAGCAGCGCTGGCGATTTGGGACGACGGGTGATGTGAGAAGATTTTGCAGTGGTCATTCAGGTGATCTTTAAATAGAACTATAGAGCCGATGGGCAACAATATACCGCGCAACGGCTGGCTTGACCAGATGGTCAATCGTTTGCTCCAGATGGTCAATCGTTTGCAAAGAGTGGTGTTGCTGTTGGCAGAGCTTGCGAATTTGCGTCGCGCTGATAGGCGAGGCGGGCATACGAATCGGCAGATAGGGTATTTTACCTTGATTTACAGGGTCTTTTGAGCCACTAGCCCTTATAGAATCTTCGCGGAATGCTACCAAAAGTGTAGCGATTTGCAAGATATCCTCCGAGCGATGCCATTGCGGGAAGAAGTGCAACTGATCTTGCCCCATCAGCAAAAAGAGCTTCGCTTGCGGGTTTTCTGCCTGCAGCTCATGCAGCGTATCGATTGTGTAGGTAGCCCCGCTGCGCAGCGTTTCTCGGGGGTCAATATGCGCGTTGGCTAAGTCTTCAAAGGCAAGTCTTGCCATTTCAATGCGATGCTCAGCATGTGTCAACGAGCGGCTTTTATGCCAAGCCTGCCCCGTGGGCAAAATGATCAGCGCGTCAAGCGCGTGTTGCTCAATGGCCGCTTGCGCGAGCGCCGCATGCGCGAGATGAGGCGGATCAAACGCGCCGCCGTAGATGCCGATCCTGCGCACTGCGCTCAGGTGCTCAGCGCTCAAATCCAATCCTTTGAAACGAGGAAATTCTTATATAAATCGCCCTCGGGTGTGTCGCTACGAGGCTTGCGCTTATAGGACCAGCTTGCCATTGGCGGCATGCTCATGAGGATAGACTCGGTGCGCCCGCCCGATTGCAGGCCAAAATGGGTGCCACGATCCCAGACCAGGTTAAATTCCACATAGCGGCCGCGCCGATAGAGCTGAAAATCACGCTCACGCTGGCCAAACTTGATGCTGCAGCGCCTTTCAAGAATAGGCAAATAGGCCGGAATGAATGCGTTGCCAATGGCCTGTATCAGCGCAAAGCCGTTGGTAAAACCGCCTTCGTTGAAATCGTCCATGAAGATGCCACCAATGCCGCGCGGCTCTTTGCGATGCTTGAGATAAAAATACTCATCGCACCACGCCTTGTATTTGGGGTATTTATCAGCGCCAAAAGGCTCTAGCGCCATTTTGCAAGTGGTGTGGAAATGCACTGCATCTTCCACAAAGCCATAAAACGGCGTGAGATCCATGCCGCCGCCAAACCAAAATACCGGTGCGCCCACTTCAGGCCGAGCAGCGATCATGCGCACATTCATATGAACGGTAGGCGCATATGGGTTGTGCGGATGAAACACCAGAGATACGCCAAGCGCTTCAAACGGTGCGCCAGCCAACTCGGGGCGGCTTTGCGTGGCAGAAGCAGGGAGCTTGCCGCCGCGCACATGCGAGAAGCCGCAGCCCGCGCGTTCGAACAGGCCTCCGCCTTCTAAGATGCAAGTGATGCCATCTCCTTGCAAAGGCTCGGCGGGGCGCTTTTTCCACGCATCGGTCTGAAAGTCTTTGCCATCGACCATGGCAAAGCTGGCGACGATGTTCTCTTGCAATTCCAGCAAATAGGTGCGAACTTTTTCAATGCTCATAGCGTGATGGTAGCTTGAAAACTCTGTACGCTGGCGGCTTCATTTCACCACCGTCTCGTGGCGATCAATACTCGCCTCCAGCAAGGTCACAGGGGCCATGTTTGCAGGCCTGAGACCCAAAGCAGGTGCGCAAAGCGCTGCAACTCTGGCCATATCGCTGGCCTCATCGCCTGAGAGCTTGAGAAACTGATTGACCTTACATTCGCGGCGCGAGTAATCCAGCGTGATGACCAAGATCGGCACATCGCAAGCCACCGCCACGCGATAAAAGCCGCTGCGCCAACCGGGAATATATTTGCGCGTGCCCTCTGGCGCTAGGCCAAGCCAGAAATACTCGCCTTTTTCCTTGCGCTCACGCATCTGCGCAATCATGGCACCCACCACCCCATGCTGGCTCGTGCGCTCCACTGGCACACCGCCGATCCAGCGCAGCCAACGGCCAAGCAGGGGAATCTTAAACAGCGTGTCTTTGCCCCAAAACATCACCTGTACACCCACCGCCCATTTCACGACAAACATCAAAGGCGCATCCCAATTGCTGGTGTGGGGATAAACGACGGCAATGCCTTGGCTCGTAGGAAACCCCTCAAATTCCACCCGCCAGCCAATGGCCTTGAGCAGCCACTGTGCGGGTCGGCTGCCTTGGAATTGGAGGGCGTAGGGTTTTTGGAAATCGCTCACAGTGCTTTTGAATCCGTCATACTAAATACCGGACGCAAAGGGCGCAAAAGTTGGGGGAAATAAGCCAAAAATAAAGAAGAAACAAAAATAAAATAGGGTTTTTTGTGCGGTTGTTGTTTTTGTTTTTTTTTTTTTTGTTTTTTTTTTTGTTGTTTTTG
>JANMDE010000500.1:0-3344 GCA_031376105.1 Variovorax sp.
GCAAAGCCATGCGCGCCTCGCTGCGCAATGGCTCGGCCAATGCGCCCCATGCCCAAGATACCCAGCGTGCTGCCATGAATGTCAGCGCCGCAAAACATGTCGTAGCTCCATTTCTTCCACTGGCCAGCGCGCAGATAAGCCTCGCTCTCGCTGACGCGGCGAGCCGTGGCCATGAGCAAAGTAAAGGCCATGTCGGCGGTGGTCTCGGTGAGCACATCGGGCGCATTGCTGGCGAGCACGCCAGCTGCCGTCATCGCAGGCACGTCGAAATTGTTGTAGCCCACCGCCATATTGGCGCAAATTTTCAGATCAGGGCAGGCGGCCAGCAGCTCAGCATCAATGCGCTCACCGCCGGTGGTGAAGACACCCATCTTGCCTTGGAGGCGACGCACAAATTCCTCGCGTGGCCAGATCTTATCTTCCTGATTGGACTCAACTTCAAAATGCTCGCTCAATTTGGCAAGCACTTGCGGGAAGGTGGCGCGCGCCACGAGAATATGTTTTTTTATCATTTCAGCTTCTAGCCCTTATATTATATGAATAGTCTGCTCATCTTTTAATAGCATAAGGCACGTCGCGCTTTTTGATTAACGGAACCAGACGAAGCTCATGATCACAAACAGCGGGATCAAAATGCAAACCGCCCAAGCAACGTAGCCAAAGAAACTCGGCATCTTCACGCCGCGATCTTCCACAATGGCTTTGACCATCAGGTTGGGCGCGTTGCCAATATAGGAGTTCGCGCCCATGAACACCGCACCTGCAGAGATCGCAGCGAGCGTGGCCGCGTTCGTGGTCATCAGCGTCTGCGGGTCACCACCTGCAAGATTGAAAAAGACGAGGTAGGTTGGCGCGTTGTCTAAGAACGAACTGAGCACACCGGTCGCCCAAAAGTAAGCCAGCGGGCTGGGCGTGCCATCGGCGCGGGTGACGCTGGCGACAATCATGCCAAACGGGCCATCTATACCCGCTTTGAGCATCGCAATCACCGGAATGATGGTGAGGAAAATACCCGCAAACAGCTTAGCCACCTCTTGCATCGGGCCCCACGAGAATTGATTGGCCTCGTGCACCGAGCTGGCGGTGATTCTGAGCGACAACACCGTCACAGCGATCAAGCCCAGATCGCGCACGATGCCTTGCAAGCCAACTTCCGTGCCAAACACATCGAAATTCACGCCTGGCTTCCAGATGCCGCTCATCAAGACCAAGCCCATGATGCAGACCAAGAGGATGAAGTTGGACTTGCCATCAAAGCCAATGTTTTTGGAGTCAGGCGTTGGGTCAAACTTCAACACTTCTTCGCGCTTGTGATAGTAGTAAGAGTCCAGCGCATAAAAGACTGCGAGCAACGAGCCAACCATGAAGAGTGTCTCCGGGAAGATGTATTTCACCGTCCAGAAAAAGTCCACGCCCTTCAAAAAGCCCAAAAACAGCGGCGGATCGCCCAGCGGGGTGAGCGAGCCTCCGGCGTTGCTGACGTTGAAGTTAAAGAACACAAACCCGTGCATTTTGTGCTCGCGGTTGTCGTTGGCGCGAATCAGCGGGCGAATCAAAAGCATCGAAGCGCCGGTGGTGCCCATGAAGCTGGCCGCAACCGCGCCAATCGCCAGAATCGCGGTGTTCAGCCCAGGGCTGCCATGCAAATTGCCTTTGATGTAGATGCCGCCCGAGACGGCAAACAGCGCCGTGAGCAAGATCACAAACGGGATGTATTCAGCGAGCAAGGCATGCACCAAGGCGCTGCCCGCTAAGCCCGGGCCAAACTGAATCGCAAACGGCACCAAAAACAGCAACGCCCAAAACGCGGCGACTTTGCCGAAATGGTGATGCCAAAACTGCGGTGTGAGCAAGGGGCACAGGGCAATACACAGCAAGATGCCCGCAAACGGTACGCCCCACAGCGCTGTGAGTTGCTTGCCATCAATATCAGCGGCAAAACCCGCGGTTGACGCCAACAAGAGGCCAAAAAACGCCAAAAACTTGGCCAAACGCGGTGAAAACGACAGCATGCTTTTGTCTCCAAAAATTCTTCTGTGCATTATGCCTAGGCGCAAAGCCCGCACCTGACGCGACTCTTGCGAGAGACTGACGTTGCGGCTTCGTGCTGGCCGCTACTGCTGTCTGCGGTTTCGCGCTACCCGCTCGCCAGCTGCGTGACGTGCCCGAAAAAGCCGAGGGCTTTCTTTCTTAGCACTCCGGGCGGAATACGCCGAGCTGCTGGTCTTTTGTGGCGATGATTGCGTGGCTGGCCGCGCCCGACCGAGAAAGCCTTCGTTTTTTCAGACCCATCACGCAGCTGGTGTGGATGTTGGTGCGTCGCCTCTTACTATTAATTCAATAGCATTCTGCGCAGATTCTATGTCGGCCAGAGGCCGAAAACACTCTAAAAACACTTCTGTATCTTGCCTTTACGACGCTGCCACGGCGCAAAAACTTCACCCAATACACCTAGTTGTCTTCAGTCCGTCAGCTATAGTGCTTGTAACTCAGAATCTCCCGTAGCTGATCTAGCAAGCGGGGCGTCTGGGCGATATAGGCGACAGGATCAGGAGACATCATGAATACTGTAATGAGAGACTGCATATGCCATCTCATCCCAGAGCAAAAGCGGTTTGTGCAGGATTTGCCCCGCCATTCCCGTGGCTTGCCAGCCAGAATATTTTGTCGGCTAGCTTGGGAATGCCAAGATAGGCGCTCGGCTACATTAGGTTAGGTACATCAATGAACACTTCCCTTTCACAATGGGCGGTTCTTAAACCCACTGATGTAGCGCTTGCGGGAGAGGCCATCTCAAGATATATGGACCATGAGGCCCTATTCATCTTGTTTGAAAATGGCACAGCACTTCTGCTAAAGCCAGAGTCAGAAAGCGAAGAAGTAATTTCGGGGGCAATGACAGAGCTCTCCTCCAAGAGAGACTTCGACGTCATGCCCATGAAAGACGGCCATTTCACCGTGTGGCTAGCCAACCCCGTTTGCGTTTTTATCTCAAAAGAAGAAGCTGAAGATGTAGTCGCCTACGCTAGAAATCAAGACAAAGAGCGAATAGCCGCCGAAGGTCTAGATGGCGAGATGCCAGAGCACATGATTATCGGAATTGCAGGGCGAGAGAAAGCTCACAGAGATGCAATTTCAAGATAGAAGGTATTTAGGTATGCGCCAAGTACCTAGCCCTTAGGTCAGCCTGACCTCGCGAGTAGAGCCGCGAAAATCCGGTTACCTCCTACGTTGAGGTTGTAAAAAAACTCCAACTAGAAAATTCACATGCATTTCAGGAAAAAAAACGCATCAAAACGGCGTACAAGCCACGATCCTGGGTGTGGGAAGGGTTTGAGTACCCC
>JANMDE010000542.1:0-9899 GCA_031376105.1 Variovorax sp.
GGCTACATTGGCGGCGCACGGCTCACCCCACGTCTCGGCTCGGAGCAGGTGATTTGCTGGGTGCTCGTGAGCTGCCTGCCCATCACCGTGCCGTTGGCTCTGATCTTTGCACCTGCGCAACCCCAAACGATTGCGTCGATGAGCTGGGTGGGCTTCGCTTATGTGGCGCTGTTTTCCATGTGGATCGGCTTTTTCGCATGGTATCGGGCGCTGGCATTGGGCGCTGTGCGGGTCAGCCAGATTCAGTTGATTCAGCCTTTCTTGAGCCTGTTGTTCGCCGTGCCCTTGGCTGGCGAACAGCTTGACATGATGACCCTGCTTTTCGCCATCGCGGTGATCGCGACAGTGTATGTGGGCAAAAAAATGCCTGTCGGCCAAAGTGCTGCGCCAGGAACCACCAAATGAACATGCACCATATTCCGTTCGGAATCACCGATTGGCAGCAGGTCGAGCGCGTTGAAAAATCTGCGCTTGCGGGGCAAGCTTTTTGGCAGACGCAGCAGTTTGGAGATATCCGCGTGCGCAAGGTGGAATACACGCCGGGCTATGTGTCTGACCATTGGTGCGTGAAAGGGCATATCTTGCTCTGCTTGGCAGGCGAGCTGCACACCGAGCTAGAAGATGGCCGCGTGTTCACGCTCAAGGCCGGTATGAGCTACCAAGTGGCCGACAATGCCGAGCCGCATCGCTCGACTTCGCCGCTGGGCGCGACTTTATTTATCGTTGATTAAAGCCATGAAAGCAAGCCTCGCCCAAGCCCTCGCGCGCTTACCTGCCGCGCCCACCAGCATGTATCCGCAAGGTGCGCCTTTCGTCACCATGATGGCCGGCGGGACGATGAGTGTGGAGGTGTTTGCGCCGAAAGGCGAAGACTTGCAGCAGCCGCACATGCAAGATGAGTTGTATTTCATTCAACGCGGCACTGGAGAAATTGTGATCAACGCTCAGCGCTTTGATTGCGTAGCGGGCGATGCATTTTTTGTAGCGGCAGGTGTGGCGCATCGCTTTGAGAGTTTCAGCGATGATTTTGTGACTTGGGTGGTTTTTTACGGCAAACAAGGTGGAGAGTAAACATGACAGCACATTGGAAACTGGCAGCACGCGCAGAGCGCATGAACCCTTCGGTGATCCGCGAGATTTTGAAGGTTACGGAAAAGCCCGGCATCATCAGCTTTGCGGGTGGCTTGCCTTCACCCAAGACATTTCCGATCACGGAATTTGCCGCAGCGTGCGCGAAAGTCTTGTCGCAAGACGGCAAAGCAGCGCTGCAATATGCGGCGAGTGAAGGCTTCCCTGCCCTGCGTGAATGGGTGGCCAAGAGTCTGCCTTGGGCTGTTGACCCGGACCAGGTGTTAATTACCACGGGCAGCCAGCAAGCGCTTGACTTGATCGCCAAAATCTTGCTCGACAAAGACTCTCGTGTGTTGGTTGAAACGCCCACGTATCTCGGCGCACTGCAAGCCTTCACACCGATGGAGCCGCAGTTCGTGAGCGTCGCTTCCGATGCCGAAGGCATTGACGTGGAAGCTTTGAAAGCGAAAGCGGCGGGCGCACGCTTCCTTTACGTGCTGCCTAACTTCCAAAATCCCACAGGCCGCACCATGAGCGAAGCGCGCCGCGTAGCCCTGAGCGCCGCCGCGCAAGAGCTTGGCTTGCCCATCGTAGAAGACAACCCCTACGGCGATTTGTGGTTTGACGCACCCCCGCCCGCGCCCCTCACGGCACGCAATCCCGAAGGCTGCATTTACATGGGCAGCTTTAGCAAAACCCTCGCGCCCGGCTTGCGCTTGGGTTTTTTGGTTGCACCTAAAGCACTCTACCCAAAACTCTTACAAGCCAAGCAAGCCGCTGATTTGCACACACCAAGCTTTAACCAGCGCATGGTCGCCGAAGTATTGAAAGACGGTTTCCTTGACCGCCATGTGCCCACCATCCGCGCGCTCTACAAGTCGCAATGCGAAGCCATGCTCGCCGCGCTGGAGCGCGAGCTGGCTGGCAGCGGCATACGCTGGAATCAACCCAGCGGCGGCATGTTTCTTTGGCTCAAATTGCCCGCACACATCAATGCGATTGAATTGCTGCCCAAAGCGGTGGCGCGCAACGTCGCCTTCGTGCCCGGCGCGGCCTTCTATGCGGATAGCCCAGAACTCAACACCCTGCGACTGAGCTTCGTCACCGCCAGCGTCGAGCAAATCAACATCGGTATCAATGCGCTTGCGCTCACGCTGAAAGAGGCGTTGGCTGTATGAGCCATGCCTTCAAGCTCTGGGGGCGCTTGAGCTCGATCAATGTGCGCAAGGTGATGTGGACGGCACAGGTTTTGAAGCTGGGCATTGAGCGCGTGGATGCGGGCGCTGCTTTTGGTGTGGTGGATACGCCTGAGTTTCGTAAATTGAACCCCAACGCGATGATCCCCGTGTTGCAAGACGGCGATTTCACGCTTTGGGAAAGTAATGTGATCGTGCGCTACCTGTGTGAAAAATATTCCTCGGGCGAGCTGTATCCATCTAGCCCGCAGCAACGCTTTGATGCCGAGCGCTGGATGGACTGGCAGCAATCGGAGTTGAATCGCGCCAGTGGCCCTGCGTTTGTGCAATGGTTTCGCACAGCGCCCGAGCAACGCAATATGGCCATCATCGAAGATTCCACGCACAAAACAGAGCGCTGGCTCGCGATCTTGGAATCTCATCTGCAAAACCATTCCTACATGGCTGGCGAGCAGCTCACGATGGCCGATATCCCCATTCTTTGCGAAATTCACCGCTGGTGGGCGCTGCCGCAAGCGCGCCCCAGCTATCCCGCCATCGAGCGCTGGTATGCGCCACTGCTCTCGCATGAAGCCAGCACCGGTGTGCTGGATCTCGCTTTGCGCTAACTCCAAGTTGTAGGAACAAAAAATGACCCCGCGTAATTTCAAACAAGTCGATGTATTCACTGAAGCCGCCTACAAAGGCAATCCGCTGGCTGTGGTATTGGATGGCACGGGCTTGAGCCTTGAGCAGATGCAACATTTCACGAACTGGACGAATCTGAGTGAATGCACATTTTTGCTGCCACCTACTGATGCAAGCGCCGATTACAAGGTGCGTATCTTTTGCCCGGGGCGCGAGCTGCCTTTTGCGGGGCATCCGACCTTGGGCACTTGCCATGCTTGGTTGGAAGCGGGTGGAAAGCCGAAGAGTGAATTCATCGTGCAGGAATGCGGCATTGGTTTGGTCAAAATCAAACGCGATGGCTCGCGGCTGGCTTTTGCTGCCCCGCCCTTGATCAAGGGCGGGGCATTGGATGAAGCAGACGTGGCTTTGATTGCGCGTGGGCTAGGCGTTGCTCGCAGCGATATCGTTGCGCATGCTTGGTGTGACAACGGACCCAAGTGGCGCGGCGTGATGTTGAAAAGCGCAAGCCAAGTGCTGGCGCTCAAGCCTGATGCTGCGATTTTGGCGGGATTGGACATTGGCGTGGTGGGGCCGCGAG
Organism: Variovorax sp.; assembly: GCA_031376105.1. Lineage (GTDB taxonomy): Bacteria > Pseudomonadota > Gammaproteobacteria > Burkholderiales > Burkholderiaceae_C > JANMDU01. Next base: position 3,475 of record JANMDE010000542.1, read on the forward strand.
GCAAAGTGGGTGTGGTGGGCGCGCGCGCGGCTGGGGATGAAACGCAATTTCAAGAAGGCTTGACGACGCACTTTGAAGTGCGGGCCTTCTTCCCCGGCAACAACGGCATGACCGAAGATCCCGTGACAGGCTCACTCAACGCCGCACTCGCGCAATGGTTGATCGGTGCTGGCATTGCGCCGCCGCGTTATGTGGCAGCGCAAGGTACAGCGATGGCTCGCGCGGGGCGGGTGCATGTGAGCCAAGAAGGCGCTGACATTTGGATCGGTGGCGCGAGCGTGACTTGTATCGATGGCAAGGTCTCGCTTTGATGAACGCGCAGCTTGATCATCTCGTCGTTGCAGCACGCACGTTGCAAGAAGGCGTGGATTGGTGTGAAGCCACGCTTGGCATCACGCCCGGCGCAGGCGGCGAGCATCCGCTGTTTGGAACACACAACCGCCTGTTTCGCATCGCGACAGTGAATTTTCCACGCGCTTATTTTGAAATCATTGCTATTAATAAAATAGCGATCCGCGCAGGAAATATAACGGGGAAGCGCTGGTTTGACTTAGATTCTGAGGCCTTGCAAGAGGGTCTCAAGCTCAGCCCGCGCTTGGTGCACTTCGTAGCCAATACCAGCGATGTGAACAAAGCTTGCGGCGCGCTTCAAACGCTCGGCATTGACCGCGGCCCCGCAGTGCAAGCCAGCCGCATGACGGCAAATGGCCTGCTGCAATGGCAAATCACTGTGCGGGGTGATGGACAGCGTTTGTTTCATGGCGGTTTGCCCACCCTGCTGCAATGGGGCGCTCCCGGTGAATCGGCGGCTGTGGCTGTGCATCCTGCGCAAAGCATGCTTGACAGCGGCATCGCCTTGCAAAGCCTACACATGGTCTCGCCACGTGCGACCGAGTTGCAAGCCGCGCATCAAGCGATTGGCTTACAAAGTGTCAGAGTCACCGCTGGTTCACCCAACCTGATCGCCACACTGCAAACGCCGAAAGGCATCGTGATTCTTGAATCGAAAGGCGTGTGATGCTCACTCTCCCCGAGCTGCTGCTCTATTGCTTGGCCTTGCTGGCCATTTTGCTCACGCCTGGGCCTAATATGATTTACTGCGTCTCGCGCACGCTGTGCCAAGGGCGCGTGGCGGGCTGGATTTCAATGCTGGGCGTGCAAGCGGGCAATGTGGTGCACATCGCAGCGGCGACGGTCGGGCTCACGGCGATCATGGGCGCCATGCCGCTGGTGTTTGATGCCATCCGTTATGCAGGCGCGGCTTATCTGCTCTGGCTGGCTTGGCAGGCTATTAAACCGGGCGGGCGTGGGCTGTTTGAAGCGCAAGATTTGCCGCATGACTCTGCTGCCAAATTGTTTCGTATAGGCTTGGTGACGAATCTGCTCAACCCGAAGCAACTGGTGTTTTTTACCTCGATTTTTAGCCAGTTTCTGCACCCCGAGCGCGGCAGCGTGTTGCAGCAAGGCCTGCAATTGGCTGTGACGCATATTTCCCTGAGTATCGTAGTGAACGGTTTGATCGTGGCGGGCGCATCGGGCATGGCGCTGTTTTTCCAGCGCAGCGCAGGCTGGCTGCGCGTTCAGCGCTATGTGATGGCGACGGTGCTGGCTGGCTTGGCGCTGCGCTTGGTGTTGATTGAGAGAAGCTAAACAAACTGCCGCTGGTCTTCTTCATCTTCTGTATTTGAAGAAAAACGACCAATCGCCCTTATTTAATATACATAGTTTGCTATTATTTTCATAGTGCATTTTGCGTTTGCTGCGGGCTGCGCACATAGCCAAAGCGCTTGGGCAATTCGCGCCGTGCAATCTCTTGCGCCACCCACAGCCCGCGCTCCAGTGCATCAGCGGCCAGCAGCATATCGTTGGTGTGAATCAGACCAAAGCCGAGTTCGGTTTCAAGATACGCGCAACCATGCTCGTCCAACACGCAGCGCTGCGGCTTGCAGCTTTGCCCTGTGTGCGCAAGGATAGAGAAATCATTTTGTACGCGCCAAACCCAGGGCGTCGCTTCCAGCTCCACATAAACGCGCTGCGGGCCGTTTTGAAAATACCATTGCCCCGCCTGCGCGCCGTCTTCAGCACACAGGTAATTGCGGGCGATGAAAGCGATCAGCTTGTCATGTGCGAGCATCGAACCCTTCGCGCCCGCGATGCCGCTTGAAAAAGCGCCCAACGCCTGCGCTGGATCATCACGCATCCACCACTGCCCACGCGCATCCAAGCCCAGCCAGCCCGTGCAGGAGGGCACATGGGGCCATTTGGCCATGGCTTTGAGAACGATGTCATCCATGTTTTAGCTTACCTGTGATCGAGCAACCATTGTCCCACTGCCTTGGGCATCGCGTGCACATGACCGGGGAACGAGCCACCAGGAAAGCCCACATGGCCACCATGCTCAGGATGCCACAGCGTGACGTGTTTGCCCACGCTGCCGGGCTGTGGCAGGCTGCTGGCGGGCATGAAGGGGTCGTTTTTCGCGTTCAGCGCAAGAGCGGGAATTTGAATGTCAGCCATGCGCGGCTTGGCGGAGGCACGCGCCCAGTAGTCTTCGGTGTTTTTGAAGCCATGCAGCGGCGCGGTGAAGATGTTGTCAAACTCGTAGAGATCGCGGCTTTCCTGCAAGGCTTTCTCGTTGAAGAGCTTAGGGTGCAGCGCAAGGCGCTCCATGGCTTTGGGCTTCATGGTTTTGAGAAACATGCGCGTATACACCTGCCGATTAAATCCCGCACCAATCGCATGGCCTGCGGCGGCCAGATCCAGCGGCGAGCAAACGCTGGCCACGGCCTGCGCCACTTGGCTTGCCTGCGCACCCATCTCCTGCGCCCAGCGCATCAGCGCGTTGCCACCCAGCGAAATGCCCACGGCAATCAGCTTGCGCTGTGGTTCACGCGCTTTCACGCGACGCAAAATCCAGTCGATCTCTTCAAAATCACCGGAATGGTAAGCACGCGGCTTGCGGTTGATCTCGCCACTGCAACCGCGAAAATGCGGCACGGCATACGGCAAGCCCAGCTCCTTGGCCCATTGCGCAAAGGCCTGCGCGTAATGGCTTTGCGAGGAGCCTTCCAAGCCGTGAAACAACACGAGCATCGGCTGATCCGGCTGTGTGGTGTGGGTGGAGAAATCTACATCAATAAAATCATCGTCTGGGCTCGCCCAGCGTTCACGTGTGAACGCTGGCTTTGGCGCTGCGTGACTTTGCGAATACAGCGCAGGCCAGATGGTTTGCAATTGGCCGCCGGGCAGCCACGTAGGAGCACGAAAATTTTTCATCATTGCTGGAGCTGCCGCTGTTGCCGCAATGGCTTATGCGTTCTCGACAATTTGTTAGCTATTAATTCGATAGCACACTTTGTATATTTTATAGGGGCAAACCGCCAAGAATCCGTTAAAAATCTCATTCAATCGGCTTTCAGTGCAGCACCATCGGCGCATCGCTCAATTCCTGCATCTCGCGCGCTGTGCCCGGGCTGGCATGGTGCGCCACCAAGCGCCAGCCTTGCGCTGTCTTGTGATACACGTTGGTCGCAATCACGTAGGCTTCGCGCGGCCCCTCGTTCGTCATCACTTCGATTTTTTCAATCACGCTGTGCACGCTGCTGGAGAGCGCTTCAATCTTGCGCACCCGCATCGGCGTAGCGCGGATCGTGCCATTGGCAAACATCGCATCAAAAGCCGAGCGAATCGCACCCGCGCCCATCGTGCGCGGCCCGCCGGGATGCACACAGCTGATGTCATCCTCATCGGCCCAGCAGCGCATCAGCTTGTCGATATCGCCAGCGCGCAGCGCCTCATAGAACTGGGCTTCGATCTCATCGGCGTTGCCGCCGACCGTGACGGACTGGAGTTGGGCTTTTCGCATATGCAGATTATCCGCAAGACATCGCAGTTTGGTCACCGGCGGCTTAGAAAACCACGTCACCAAAGTGATGCCACAAAGAAAAACGCCAACTGAAGAGTTGGCGTTAGAAGAAAATCCACAGTTTTGCTGATTTTCTAAATTGGTTGCGGAGGCTGGATTTGAACCAACGACCTTTGGGTTATGAGCCCAACGAGCTACCGAGCTGCTCCACTCCGCGTCAATCCTTGTATTTTACCTTGTTGCTGCTGTGTTTGCTGCAACGCGGCAAAGTATATTTATTCTGCTGTCGGCACTTCAGCAGATGTATCTGCGCGATCAACCAATTCAACAAAAGCCATTGGTGCGTTGTCGCCTACACGGAAACCCATTTTCAGGATGCGTGTATAACCGCCGGGGCGCTTGGCAAAGCGAGGGCCCAGATCAGCAAACAATTTAGTGACCGAATCACGGTCACGCAGGCGAGCAAACGCAAGGCGCATGTTAGCGACTGATTTGACTTTGGCGAGTGTGATCATCGGCTCGACCACGCGGCGCAATTCCTTGGCCTTTGGAAGAGTGGTTTTGATGGCCTCATGCTGAATCAGCGAGTTCATCATGTTGCGCAGCATCGCTTGGCGATGGGCGCTGGTGCGATTAAGTTTACGAAGTCCGCTTCCGTGACGCATGGTGCTTTTCCTTTCAATTATTTAAACAGCGCGCCGTATCAGGTACGCGCTGGTGCACTTTGCCGCTGATTCGATGATCAGCGCTTATCCAAACCAGCCGGTGGCCAGTTCTCAAGACGCATGCCCAGCGTGAGACCACGCGAAGCAAGCACTTCTTTGATTTCGTTGAGCGACTTGCGACCCAGATTCGGGGTCTTGAGCAACTCATTCTCGGTGCGCTGAATCAGATCACCGATGTAGTAAATGTTTTCTGCTTTGAGGCAGTTTGCAGAACGCACAGTGAGTTCGAGCTCATCGACAGGGCGTAGCAGAATAGGATCAAACTGCTGACTGCTGCGCTGAGCGGGTGCGTCAAAGGCGGCGAGTTCGCTGCCTTCGAGCTGTGCGAACACAGCCAATTGCTCAACCAAAATCTTCGCTGCTGCGCGCACGGCATCTTCTGCGGTGACGGCGCCATTGGTTTCGATTTCCATGACGAGTTTGTCGAGATCAGTACGCTGCTCAACACGTGCGTTTTCGACTGCATAGCTCACGCGCTTGATCGGAGCAAAGGAAGCATCGAGCAAGATGCGCCCAATCGATTTGCTGGGCTCATCGCCATAGCGGCGCACGTTACCGGGCACATAGCCGCGGCCTTTTTCAACCTTGATCTGGATATCGAGCTTGCCGCCTTGCGACAGATGCGCGATCACGTGATCAGGGTTGATGATTTCAACGTCATGCGGGGTTTGGATGTCACCCGCAGTGACAACGCCTTCACCGTCTTTACGCAGCGAGAGGGTGACTTCGTCACGGTTGTGCAGCTTAAAGACCACGCCCTTCAAATTGAGCATAATGTTGACAGCGTCTTCTTGCACGCCGTCGATGGTGGAAAACTCATGCAGAACACCTGCGATGGTCACTTCCGTTGGTGCATAGCCCACCATGGACGATAAAAGTACGCGGCGCAGCGCGTTACCCAGCGTGTGGCCGTAGCCGCGCTCGAAAGGTTCGAGGGTGACTTTGGCTTTGTTGCCGCCGAGCTGTTCTACTTGGATCGTCTTGGGTTTGAGCAGATTGGTTTGCATGCATTCTTCCTTGTGTGTGCCCTCGGCTCGTTACACCGATAAGGCTGGAAATCCCTCAACACATCTGTTTTACACGTCAGTGTGAAGGGGCTGATGACGATGCGCGTGCGCACCGCCTTCAAAAATCAACGTGAATACAATTCGACGATCAACGATTCGTTGATGTCAGAAGCGAACTCGTCGCGGTCAGGTGACTTCTTGAAAGTCCCTTCGGTCTTGTCGGCATTGACTTCCACCCAAGCTGGGAAGCCGATTTGGCCAGCCAGTTGCAGGGCTTCAGAGATACGGATCTGCTTCTTGCTCTTCTCACGCACGGAGATCACATCACCGGCTTTGATCAACATGGAAGGAATATTCACCGATTTGCCATTGACCAGAATCGCTTTGTGTGAAACCAGCTGACGCGCTTCAGCGCGCGTAGAGGCAAAACCCATGCGATAAACCACGTTGTCAAAGCGAGATTCAAGAATGAACAACAGATTCGCGCCCGTATTGCCACGGCGGCGATCCGCTTCTTCGAAGTAGCGACGGAACTGACGCTCCAACACGCCATACATACGCTTGACTTTCTGCTTCTCGCGCAATTGCAAACCGAAATCAGAGGTCCGTTGTCCGCTGGTGCGGCCATGCTGGCCAGGTTTGGTGTCGAATTTTGACTTGTCTGCAATGGCGCGGCGTGCGCTTTTGAGAAACAGGTCAGTGCCTTCACGGCGTGAGAGTTTGGCCTTGGGGCCTAAGAGACGTGCCACTTGGAATTTCCTTTAAATTAACTGCCGCAGGACTGGCTGCGGGAGCCAGCAAAGTTCAAGCGAAGCTTGAGACGAGGCT
>JANMDE010000013.1:0-6739 GCA_031376105.1 Variovorax sp.
ATGCCCCGGATTGCAAATCCGGTTAGCCCAGTTCGACTCTGGGTCGCGCCTCCAGATTTCTATGAAAATCATTGCGCCCTGGCTTCGTTCGGGGCGTTTTTGTTTGACAATCAAGATTCAGCCACAGACACCGCCACGATGGTGAAATAGGTAGACACAGCGGACTTAAAATCCGCCGCTTCGTTCATAGCGGGCGTACCGGTTCGATTCCGGTTCGAGGCACCATTTTTCAATCATTGTCGTTTTCACGCTCCCGAACCGGTCCGCTCAAGGGCGGCAATGACGAAAGCACGCTAGCGTGCTGGGTTCGGTTCTTATTGTGGCCACCAAATTTCCACACACCTCGCCAGCAAAGTACTAAACTATCTCTATGGCCTCATCCCACGAACCTCCTTTTGAAATCCACGTGCACGGCGAAGTGCCTTTGCGCGAGGATGTGACTTATGCTCAACTGCAAGAGGCGCTCAAGCCCTTGTGGTCTTATGGGGGCGCTGCATCCATGGCCAAAGGTGCGGTCAGCTCCTATGAAGAAGAGCCCGGCATTCGCGTGGACGACAAAGCGCATCTGCTCAACATCTGCTGGACGGTGCCTGCAGGCGAAGATTTCCGCAGTTGCTTGGATGAAATGTGCATGAATCTTAATGAGCTGGCCTCAGCGGGCTCGGCCATAGAAATCAGCATTTACGACACCCAATTTGACGATGAAGATGAAGACGAAGAAAAAGAATCGCGTGACGATTTTGTGATGCTCTTCGTGGGCCCTACGCCCGGAGACATCATGCAGGTGCAGCGCGATATGCTGATTGAGGATGTCACGGCCGTGATGGAGCGTCATTTTGAGAAAGAAGAAATGGGCGACGTGGTGACCGAGATCGACAAGATGTTTACCAAGCGCTTTGATGCCATGGTCAGCTCACTCACCATTCCGCGCAGCCTGCGCGGCGGCACCGGTGCCGCTGGCGGCTTAGGTAGTCATGGCGGCGGCGGTGGACGTAAGCCCCGGCATTTGCACTGATCATCCTGCTTTGCCTTCGCAATTCAATGCGAAAATCAGGCCATGAATCGCCTGAACTCTACCGTCTCCCTCGTACCCATTCGTCTGCTTTGTGCCGCCTTACTCGCATGGCCTTTGCTTAGCGCCACGCCTGCCCAAGCGCAAGAGGCCAATGTGTTGGGCTTGCCCGCGGTGCCGCAGCCCAGGCCCGGCAGCGCAGCTGCGGCAGCGGGAACAGCGTCTGCAGCGGCCGGCGTGAAAGCGCCTGCCGGCGCGCCTCCCGCAAATCGCGATGCGATCTCTGGCGAGATGGGCCTGCAACACAGCGCCCTAAACGGCTTGGGTCGCCTGATCGTGACCACCCGCGCCACTTTCGGCACCACAGGCGCACAAGGCACTGCGATCGAAGCGGCTCGCTCGTTGCAGCGTGATTTGGCTAAATCCTGCGGCAAGCAATGCAAACCCGAGAAGATGGCGGCGCCCAAAATTCTCTCTAGTGGCCAGATGGAGTTTGAGCTCACGTTTCGGCCGCTCTATCAGCATTTGAATCAGGCGCAATTCATGGCGGCGTTGCAAAGCAAGCCGTTCAACCTCACGCCTGAGCAACTCACCCCACCTGCCAGCTCTGTGCCCACCGCCACGGCCACGGCTGCGCCCAAGTGATGCCATGACCGTTGACGAAGCCCTGCGCAGCGGCCACATTGGCCTGCTGGAGGCTGCTTTAAGGCGGGTGAGCTTTGAGAGCACGCAGGCCTCATACGCTGGCCTGCAGGCCCTGCAAACACTGCATAATTTCAAGCAAAACCTGCTGCAAGCCCGCAGAGAATCTGCATTGTCTGCTACATTTTTTGCAGCAGATGCGCAGCAGCTTGCCGCCAGTGTGGATAGTTTTTTGCAAGCTACGCCCGCGCCGAGCCACAGCGCCCTGCCCAAAATCATCATCGTGCCGCATGCCGGCCATGTTTACAGCGGCCAAACGGCTGGCAAAGCCTATGCCCTGCTCGCGCCACATGCCGCGCAAATTCGCCGCGTGGTGCTGCTCGGCCCCGCGCATCGTGTGTATTTTCAAGGCATCGCCCTGCCCGGCTCAGGCAGCTTTACCACGCCGCTGGGCGCGATGCCGCTCGACACACTGGGCTTGGATGCCATTGCTGATCTGCCCTTCATCTCCACGCGACCCGATGCGCATGCCCAAGAACACTCCCTTGAAGTACATGTGCCCTTCTTGCAGCGCGCTTTGCCGCAAGCCAGCCTCGTGCCCTTGCTGGTGGGCGATGCGCCGCGCGACGCGGTGGTGCAGGTGATGCAGCGGCTTTGGGGCGATTCTGAGACCGTGTTTGTCATCAGCACCGATCTTTCTCATTTTCATACTTACGATCAATCCAACGCGATCGATGCAGCCACTTGCGCAAAAATCCTCGCGCTGGATGCCACTTTGAGCCACGAACAAGCCTGTGGTGCCACACCGGTCAATGGCGCCTTGCTGCTCGCCCAAGAGCGCGGCCTGCGCATTTCTCAGATCGAGCGATTAAATTCCGGCGACACCGCTGGCAATTCGCCAGAAGGCCACGAGCGCGTCGTTGGCTATGCCAGTTTCGCGCTGTATGCGTCTGCCAGCTCTGCCACGGATGCTGATACAGTAACTACTCATTTAATAGCAAACTATGTAGATAATATAAGGGCGAATGACTCATTTGGTTCTAAAGATTTCGCTTTGAGTGCCACTCAAGGCCAGCAACTCGTCCAACTCGCTCGCTACCAACTGCAACACCACATCGCTGGCCAGCCCTTCGCGCCGTTTGATCTGAGCGCTTTCCAAGCGATGGGTGCCAGCTTCGTCACCCTCACCCGCCAAGGCCAGCTCAGAGGCTGTATCGGCAGCCTGCAAGCGTATCGCCCTTTGGCGCAAGATGTGCAGGCCAATGCGCTCGCCGCCGCGTTGCAAGATCCACGCTTTCCCCAAGTGACAGCCCAAGAGCTGCCAGAGTTGCGCGTCGAAGTCTCGGTGCTCTCAGCGCCCCAGCCCTTGGAGCATGCCAACGAATCCCATGCCCTGTGGCAACTGCGCCCCGGTATCGATGGCCTGATCTTTGAAGCAGAGCACAACGGCCAGCTCTTTCGCAGCACCTACCTGCCACAAGTCTGGGAGCAAGTCCCAGAGCCCCGTGCCTTTCTTGCGCATCTCAAAGTCAAAGCTGGCCTGCCCTTTGATTTTTGGTCGTATAGCGTCAAATTGCAGCGCTATACCGTTCAAAAATTCATCGAATGAAGATTTGAATGCTTTTGGCGTATTGCGCAAAGCATGAAAAGCAATTAGTCTTCGCTTACTGTTACAACTACAGCAAACCACCTTTCCATCATTCTGAGCAAACTCCTATGCTGAAAAAATTTCTTCGCCCTTTAGCCATTGTGCTCACTTCGATCACCTTGATTGCTTGCGGCGGCAATGACACTGCCACCGTTCCGAGCACCAACGCCGTTAACAGTCTCGATCAATTCTTCCCCGCCAATCGCCCCGCCGTCTTCGGCGGCAGCACCGCTTACAGCACCTGCGCCATCCTCACAGGCAATGTGATCAAATGCTGGGGCTACAACGGCAATGGCCTGCTCGGCTTGGGTGCCAGCAATACCCGCGGCATAAGCACCGGTCAAATGGGCGATGCCCTTCCCGCCGTCAACATCGGCACAGGCTTGGTAGCCAAGCAATTGGCAGTGGGCGACTACAACGTTTGCGCCCTCATCACCGATGGCCGCGTCAAATGCTGGGGTCGTGGGAGTGAAGGTACCAATGGCCAAGGCAATACTTCTGATTTAGGTGATCAGGCTGGTGAAATGGGCGATGCTTTGCCGTTTGTGAACCTAGGCACGGGCCGCACGGCCAAAATGCTCAGCTTGGGCTATTACCATGTCTGCGCCTTGCTTGATAACAACAGCGTCAAATGCTGGGGCTACAACAACGATGGCGAGCTTGGCTTGGGCGACACCAATAAACGTGGCGATGAAAGTGGCGAAATGGGTGATTCGCTGCCTGCCGTGAATCTAGGCACAGGCCGCAGCGCCAAATATGTCATTGCGGGCGGCTACCACACCTGTGCCCATTTAGACAACGACACGGTCAAATGCTGGGGCTACAACAACACTGGTCAGTTAGGCTTGGGCGATGCCAATAGCCGTGGCGATCAAAGTGGAGAAATGGGCGATGCGCTGCCTGCTGTGAACCTTGGCGCAGGCCGTACCGTGAAGCAGTTATCGGTTGGCACTTACCATGCCTGTGCCATTTTAGACAACGCCAGCCTCAAATGCTGGGGTCGAAACAGTTCCGGCCAGTTGGGCTTGGGCGACACCAATCACCGTGGCGATGAAAGTGGAGAAATGGGCGATGCCCTGCCCGCCGTGAATCTGGGCACAGGCCGTACCGCCAAATGGGTGCTTGCCACTGGCGAAATGACCTGCGCCATGCTCGACAACAACAGCGTTAAATGCTGGGGCTACAACGGCGAAGGCCAGTTGGGCTTGGGCGACACCAATAACCGTGGCGACAGCGCTGGCGAAATGGGCGACGCCCTGCCCGCCATCAACTTTGGCGCAGGTCGCACCGTGGTGCAGATGACAGGTGGTGATTACCACCTTTGCGCCGCGCTGGATAACAACACCATCAAATGCTGGGGCGATGGTAGCTATTCGCTTGGCCAAGGTAATCAAAATGATATTGGCAAAACGACCGCCAACGACATTGCCAATGCACCGGCCGTGGTGCTCACTGGCGTGGGCCCCTGATTCTGCTTTGATGCAGCCCTCCCAAAACGCGCCTACGGGCGCGTTTTTTTTGCATCGCCAGCGCAAAGCGCTAGACTGAGCGCATGAGCCAAGCCCCCGCGATTACAAACACAACGGTTCCCCACCCCGCGCAGTGGTGGCATGCCCTGCCCGATGGCCGGATTCAATGCGATCTGTGCCCACGCGAATGCAAGCTGCATGTGGGGCAAAAGGGTTTGTGCTTCGTGCGGGAGCGCATTGGCGATACGATGGTTTTGAACACCTATGGCCGCTCCAGCGGCTTTTGCGTCGATCCGATTGAGAAAAAGCCGCTGAATCATTTCTACCCCGGCTCAGGCATTTTGAGCTTTGGCACGGCAGGCTGCAATCTCTCCTGCAAGTTTTGCCAAAACTGGGACATCTCCAAAAGCCGCGACACCGACAAGCTCGGCCAAAACGCGTCGCCCCAACAAATTGCGAACGCATGCGGTGAGTTAAAAAACCAAGGCATCGACGTGCAATCCGTGGCCTTCACCTACAACGACCCGGTCATCTTCGCCGAATATGCGATGGATGTGGCCGATGCTTGCCGCAGCGTGGGCATTCATAGCGTGGCCGTCACCGCTGGCTACATGCATGAAGCCCCGCGCCGCGCGTTTTACGCCAAGATGGATGCGGCCAACGTCGATCTGAAAGGCTTCACCCAAGCTTTTTATCGCGACCTCTGCGCAGGCGACTTACAGCCCGTGCTCGACACCTTGGTGCATATCCGCCACGCCACAAACTGCTGGCTAGAAATCACCACCCTGCTCATCCCCGGTGCGAATGATTCCGATGCCGAAATCGAAGCCCTCTCAAGATGGATCGAACTCGAGCTGGGGCGAGATGTGCCCCTGCACTTCACCGCCTTCCACCCCGATTACAAGCTCACCGACCGCGCCGCCACACCCGCCGCCACCGTGCAACGCGCCCGCCATATCGCAATGGATAGCGGCCTAAAACACGTCTACACCGGCAACATCCACGATGCCGAGGGCGGCACCACGCATTGCACCAGCTGCCAAACCCCGCTCATCGTGCGCGATTGGCACCATATTGAAAGCTACCAGCTCAACTACAACGCCTGCCCCAACTGCGGCAAAGCGCTCGCAGGCAAATTTGCCAGCCATTCAGGTGGCTTCAAGCAACTGGGCAGACGTAGAATCCCGGTCAGTTTTCACTCCTAGTTTGATAGCGCACCGCGCATATTCTATAAGGGCTACAGAGCCAAAAGGCAAATAAAAAACCCGCATGGCTGACGCGCTGCGGGTTTTGCGGGCTAGTTTCTTCAAGGGCGCTCAGCCCTGAAGTTGTTAGCGCACCACGCTGAGCATGGCCAGGGCGTTGTAGCGGAGTTGGGCGGCTTCTTCACGTGACAAGCCGCGTGACAGGTCGGCGCGCTCCAGCAGGCCACGCGCTGCGCCTGCATTGCTCAAGCGGGTAAACAGGGTGTTGATGATGTTGCTAAAAATGTTCATGGAATGCTTTCTCGGCGGTTGCGTCCTTCGGGATGAAGGTCTGCAAAAACCCAATAAATGAAGAATAAGGGTAAACCCGAGTTATTCAAAGCCATTCCCATGCATTGCTTGCATAACAGATGACTTGCAGTCACATAACGCCTCTATTTTTTGACGAAAAGAGGCTCAGTGTGTGATTGTTCACGGAATTAATTTGCTATCAAATAATGAGCAAACTTCTTATATTCCATAGGGGCAAACTACTGATTTCTCATAAAAAAGCCGCTTGCAGGGGCTGCAAGCGGCTTTGAGCGGAGTTCAGCCGAGGCTGCTGGGGCGTTTACTGGTTATCCACAAAGCTGCGCAGCTTGTCCGAGCGCGATGGATGCTTGAGTTTGCGCAGCGCCTTGGCTTCAATCTGGCGAATACGCTCGCGCGTCACGTCAAATTGCTTGCCCACTTCTTCCAGCGTGTGGTCGGTGGACATTTCAAT
>JANMDE010000047.1:0-1766 GCA_031376105.1 Variovorax sp.
GCTGAATCGCCCGCATGAAGCTTTTGGCAAATTCAGCAACGCCCTGCGCTTAAATCCGCTGGCCGTAGACACGCGCCTAGCCATTGCGCAAGCCTATCTGGCCATGAACGACGGCTGGAGCGCCAGCGCCTGGGTGAGTGATGCTTGCCGCGTGGCGCCCAATCATCCGCCGCTCTGGATTCAACTGGCTCAGTTGCTAGCCAGCCAAAAGCGCGAGGCTGAGCTGGAGCCAGCGCTGCGCTCGGGCGTTGCGGCCAATCCTGAATCCAAGCAAATGGTCGAGGCGCTGGCTGAGTATTATTTGAACCGCAAGCGCTATGCCGATGGTGCCAAGCTGTATCCCGATTTGCTGATGCTGGACAGCAAAGACCCAAAAACGCTGTTGCATTACGGTTTTTGCCTAGAGCACACGCATGATTTGCCCGGCAGCGTGCAGCGCTATCGTGATGCGATTGCGATCAACCCTGATTTTCTGGAAGCGCATGTGGATTTGGCGGGAGTGCTCTGGCGCTTGGCAGATTACGAAGGCTCGCTGTATCACGCGCAGGAGGCCGTGCGGATTGATCCCAACCACCCGTATGCCGTGCGCATTTACGGCACCGCCTTGCTGCATTTGAACCGTTTGGATGAAGCTGAGGTGCAGCTGCGCCGCGCGCTCGAATTGAAGCCAGATTTTCCAATCGCTATCATTGATCTGGCTTTGCTGCTGCTCTTGGCGGGCAAGTTTGCCGAAGGATGGCAAGTGTATGAGCGCCGCTGGTCTGATACGGATCGCATGACGCGCCCAGCCTTTTTCCGCGCCGAGCTGGAATGGAAAGGCCCTATACAGCAGCCCGTGGCGGCTAAGCGCGTGGTGATTTATGCAGAGCAGGGCTTGGGCGATGTGATCAACTTTGTGCGCTACGCCAAGGTCTTGCAGCGCGATGGGGCTACGGTTTTTTGCGTGATCCAGCCAGAGCTGATTCCGTTGGTCGAGAGCATGCCCGGCGTGATCTGCTTGAAGCCCAATCTGAATATCGAAGCCGATTACCACGTCGCTTTGCTCGAGCTGCCGCTGCACTACCGCACCGATGAAACCAACGTGCCCAATGAATCGCCCTATCTGCATGCACCGCTAGATAAGAGCGCTGCTTGGAAGGAAAAGCTCAGCCCTTGGGATGGCAAACTCAAAGTCGGCATCGCATGGGCAGGGCACTATATTCATGCGAATCACCACAACCGCTCCGTGGCTCTGAGTGAATTCAAGCCGCTTTTGGAAATGGCGGGCGTGCAGTGTTTCAGCTTGCAAAAGAGCGATGGCGAGCGCTACACCGACATGAAACCGAGCCCAGAGCAACTGGTCGATTTCACAGCCGCGTGGCAAGATTTCACCGACAGCGCCGCCATGATCGACAACCTCGATCTGGTCATCAGCATCGATAGCGCCGTGATCCACCTCGCCGCAGCGCTCAACAAACCCACTTGGGTGACTCTTCCGCCCAACCCAGATTGGCGCTGGCTGCTTGACCGGCCCACCAGCCCGTGGTATCCCAGCATGCGCTTGTATCGGCGCGAGCATGCGGAGGCCAAAAGCGTGCAAATGGCGCGTGTGGTGGCAGATTTGAAGAAGCTGGTGGCGCTTCGGGCTTCGTCTGTGTCAGGCAGTCTTTTTTAAGCGTTTTATGGCTGTTCCCGTTATAGAATGTGCGTAAGGTGCGATTGAAATAGTTGCATCTATTGGCTGGTTTTAGGCTTTGCACGGTCTAGGTTTGATCGTTCGCTTGCAC
>JANMDE010000058.1:0-8814 GCA_031376105.1 Variovorax sp.
GGGCAAGTCTTTGACACGACCGCCGCGAACCAGCACAACGCTGTGTTCCTGCAAGTTGTGGCCTTCGCCGCCGATGTAGGAGATCACCTCAAAACCGTTGGTCAAGCGCACTTTGGCAACTTTACGCAGAGCGGAGTTAGGCTTCTTAGGTGTCGTTGTGTATACGCGAGTACACACACCCCGACGCTGGGGGCAGTTTTGCATCGCAGGCGATTTCGACTTGACAGTCTCAACTTCGCGCCCGTGACGGATCAGTTGGTTAATGGTTGGCATGTATCTACCTAAACGTGAATGAAAAAACGAAAAGCCGCACGCGTGCATCAGCTTAAAGCTAGCACGCAAACGACATCTCCACTGCCTCGTCAAACGCAGCGAAGCTTTCGATTTTAACCCGAAAGCGCTCCGGCTGGCAAATTCGGCCTGCTTTTGGCCGCGCAGGCCGCGCAAATACAAGCCTGCCCTTGAGCGGATACGGGCACTCCAGCGAGCAAGTCAGCACTGAAATCCATGCTCACACACCAGCAAGCCGCTTGCTTCATGTTTGTCAGTTTTTCAATCTCCATAGCGCATTGATTGGTTTTCCCGCAGAGTGGGCACAAACTTTTGTTCAAATTGACCGAAAGATCAGGCATACGGCAAACCTCCGTTTTCAAACACCAACAGCTGCCCCGAGGCAATGGCTTGCCACGCTTCGTCGGTCGTCAAAGGTTGTGTCACGACCACGGCCACACGGTCTTGCGGCTGCGCCAGCTCGGCGAAATTCACCGCTACATCCTCGTCGGCGAGCTTCGCATGGGTAAACGGATGCTCGCGCAACACGTAATGCAGCTGCGTAGAGGCATGCGCCCAGAGCGCTCGTCCGTTGGAGAGCAGGAAATTAAACGTGCCATGCGGCGCGATTTTTGAAGCCAGCTCGCGCAAAGTGATCGTCAATTCAGCCACGCTGGGCATACCAGCATGGGATTTGGCCAGCTCTTGCAAGATGTAGCAAAAGGCAAGCTCGCTGTCGGTTGTGCCCACGGGATGAAAGCTCGCGTGAAGGCGAGGATGGAAATCTTTCAAATCGCCGTTATGGGCAAACACCCAGTAATGCCCCCAGAGCTCGCGCACAAACGGATGGCAATTGGCCAAGCTCACCTCGCCCTGCGTGGCTTTGCGAATATGCGCAATCACGTTTTCGCTCTTGATAGGGTAACGGCGCACCAGCTCGGCCACCGGAGAATCGCAGGCCGGCGAATGATCCACAAAATGCCGCAACCCCTGATGCCGCCCGGCGCGGCCACCTTCAAAGAAAGCAATACCCCAGCCATCAGAGTGGTGATCGGTGCGCCCGCCGCGCTGGGCAAAACCAGCAAAACTAAAGAGCACGTCGGTCGGCGTGTTGCAATTCATTCCAAGCAGTTGACACATAGGCCTATTGTGCCGCCATGGCATCGCAATACATCGCGTTGTGCATAAATTAATTGCTATTAAATATATAGCAAACTATGCAAGTAATATAGGGGAAGCAGTCGGTTTTGTCAGAAAATTTTGCTGGTATCGCCCTGCGCTGCACGCGCAATGCCCTGCCTAGCTGCCGCCTATCCTGCAGCCACCTAAAATACAGGCATGAAGCCTCTTGCCTACACCCGCGCTCAGCTGCTGCCTGCCCTCCTTGAAAATCGCATCTTGATCCTCGATGGCGCGATGGGCACCATGATTCAGCGCTTTAAGCTGAACGAAGCCCAATACCGGGGCGCACGTTTTGGAGATTTCCCCAAAGACGTAAAAGGCAACAACGAGTTACTGAGCATCACGCGCCCGGATGTGATTGCCGACATTCACGAAGGCTATTTGGCCGCTGGCTGCGATTTGATTGAAACCAACACCTTCGGCGCGACCACCATTGCCCAAGAAGACTACAAAATGGCGCATTTGGCGCGCGAGATGAACCTGCAATCGGCAAAAATCGCCCGCGCAGCCTGCGACAAATTCTCCACGCCCGATAAGCCCCGCTTCGTGGTCGGCGCCCTGGGCCCCACGCCCAAAACTGCCAGCATCAGCCCCGATGTGAACGACCCCGGTGCACGCAACGTCACATTTGAGGAGCTGCGCGCCGCGTATTACGAGCAAGTGGAAGCGCTGGTCGAAGGCGGCTCAGATCTGTTGTTGGTGGAGACGATTTTTGACACACTGAATGCCAAAGCTGCTTTGTTTGCCATCGACGAGTTCTTTGAAAACTCGGGCGAGTGCTTGCCACTCATCATCAGCGGCACAGTGACGGACGCCTCTGGCCGTATCTTGAGCGGCCAAACCGTGACGGCCTTTTGGCACAGTGTGCGCCATGCGCAGCCGCTGGCGATCGGCCTCAATTGCGCCTTGGGCGCTGCCTTGATGCGCCCCTACATTCAAGAATTGGCTAAAGCCGCGCCCGACACCTTTATCAGCTGCTATCCCAACGCTGGCTTGCCCAACCCTATGAGCGAGACTGGTTTTGATGAAACGCCCGATGTGACTTCGCGTCTGCTGCAAGAATTCGCCAAAGAAGGCTTGGTCAACATCGTCGGCGGCTGCTGCGGCACCACGCCAGAGCACATTGGCGCGATCAGTGCTGCAGTCGATGGCGTGGCTCGCCGCAGCCTGCAACGCGAATTTTTCTACCGCGAGGCCGCTTAAAGCACGCTGAATTACTTCTTGACGGGAACGACAGGCGCTGGCGCGACGGTGCTGGGCGCTGGCAAGGCCGCCTGAGCCCAGAGCTTGCGCAGGCGATCCAACTCTTCGTCAAATCGCGCATTAGCACGCTTTTTCTCATCGTCTTGGTCGCCAATGAAGCGGCGCTGCACCACGACGCTTCGCTCATTGTCTTCCAGCTGACGCTTAAGGGCGGGCGGCATTTTGCTCGGATCTTTCCGGTAGAACTCCAGCTCTTCGTTGATCTTCTTGCGCTGTTCGGCCAACTCGCCGATGCGTTTTTGTGCCGCCTTGATCACTTCATCCACCTGCGCCTGCGCTTCTGTGCGCTCTTTGTCGTGCGCAGCTTTGTTGGGGTAGCGCGAGAGCAGAGCGCGGTTTTTGCGCCGCTCCTCTTCAATGCGAGTCTTTTCTTCCATCTCTTCTTTTTGTTTTTGATCAGCCACGCGCTGCTCATCGGCAGTCATGACGGGTTTAACCACGCGCTTGACGGTGCCGCTGGGATTGAGCTCTTTTTGGTCTTGACTCAAGCATTCGGCAATCGGGCGGTCTGAAGTGAGCTTGCGGCCAGAGGAGTCGGTGCAGCTATAAATCTGCGCCGAGACAACGGGCGCAAACAGCCCAGCCAACAGGCTGAAGACTGCGTATTTGCTAAGGCGAACCGTGTTCATGCTGAAGAATCCCTTGGGTGCATTGCGAAACAACTTAAGTGCCCATCAAGCCACGCCGTAGCGCTGCCTGTAAGCCAAAACAGCCTGCTTGCTGGCTTGCGCCGCCGCATCCGTTGCCACATTCTCGTTCAGATACTGAAGCAAACTGGCAAGTTCCGCAATGGCGCAAACCTCAAGGCCTAAGACATCTCTGACGTATTGCACGGCGCTGTGGTTGACATCACGCTGGCCATCGGGTGTGGTCTCCGTGGCTTTTTCTTGCCGATCTAGCGCGATGGCCACGCCGCAGGCTCTCGCGCCAGCTTGTGTGATGATGGCGATCGATTCGCGCGCTGCCGTGCCCGCGCTCATGACATCGTCAACGATCATCACGCGGCCTCTGACCGGCGCGCCCACCAATGTGCCACCCTCGCCATGGTCTTTGGCTTCTTTGCGGTTGTAAGCAAACGGGTAGTTGTGGCCGAGGCGCGCCAGCTCCATACTGACAGCTGCGACCAACGGAATGCCTTTGTAAGCCGGGCCAAACAGCATGTCAAACTGAATTCCGCTTTTCACGATGCTGTGGGCATAAAAGCTGGCCAACTTGAGCAGTTTGGCACCATCGTCAAACAAGCCCGCGTTAAAAAAGTAAGGGCTGAGCCGCCCTGCCTTGGTTTTGAACTCGCCAAAGCGCAAAACGCCCGATTCAACGGAAAATCGCACAAAATCAACGGCTAATTCATCTTTGCTTATCATCACATTTACGGCGCGTGCCCCATGAAAAAAAATCTGTTTCGCATCACCAGCCTGAACTTCAACGGCATTCGCTCTGCGGCCACCAAAGGCGTGGCCGCCTGGGTGACTAAAACTGCACCTGATTGTATGTGCGTCCAAGAAGTCAAGGCGCAGGCGGCTGATTTGGGTGAATTGGCACAAATGGGCGGGATGCAAAGCCACTTTCAGTTTGCCGAGAAAAAGGGCTACAGCGGCGTGGGCGTGTTCACCCGGCATGCGCCCAGCGATGTGATCATTGGCTTTGACCACACCACCGCCTTGGGAGAAGGGGAATTCAACGCCGAGGGGCGGTATGTGGAGTTGCGCTTTGACACGCCTGCGCGAAAATTTTCAGTGATCAGCAGTTATTTCCCCAGCGGATCGTCCGGCCCCGAGCGCCAAGAAGCGAAATTTCGCTTTCTGGAGGTGATGTTTCCCCATCTGGTGGCGCTGCGCAAAAAGCGAGAATTTGTGCTTTGCGGCGATGTGAACATTGCCCACGCCGAGAAAGACTTGAAAAACTGGAAATCCAACCAAAAAAACAGTGGCTTTCTGCCCGAAGAGCGCGCCTGGATGACCCGGCTACTAGACGCTGGCAAAGCAGGCGGCGGCCTGCATGATGTGTACCGCCAATTGCATCCCGAGACCACCGACGATTGCTACACTTGGTGGAGCCAGCGCGGCCAAGCCTATGCCAAGAATGTGGGCTGGCGGCTGGACTATCACCTGGCTACACCGGCCCTGGCGCAAGCGGCACGCGACGTGGAGATTTACAAAACCGAAAAGTTCTCAGACCACGCGCCCATCACGGTGGCTTATGACATGGCATTGTGATAACGCCTTCAAACATTCGCTTGTGATTTACTATGTTTTTCATAGCAAACTAATAAGTATTTATAAGGGCGATATGCCGTTTTTCTAATTGGCCATATACCTCTGAGCCTTTTTCTGCTCGCCCTGAGCCTGTCGAAGAGTCTGCGGCTCAGGCGCGTAGCTTTCTAGCGGCTTCGCGGGCAAAGTAGGTCAAGATGCCGTCGGCGCCGGCGCGCTTGAAGGCCAGCAGGCTTTCCATCATGACCAGATCATGGTCGAGCCAACCGTTTTGTGCGGCTGCTTTGAGCATGGCGTATTCGCCGCTGACTTGATAGGCAAAGGTAGGCACTTTGAACTCGTCTTTTACGCGGCGAACGATGTCTAAATACGGCATGCCGGGCTTGACCATCACCATGTCTGCGCCCTCAGCAATGTCCAGCGCCACCTCACGCAGCGCCTCATCGCTGTTGCCCGGATCCATCTGGTAGACCTTTTTGTCGGCCTTGCCCAAGTTGGCCTTTGATCCCACAGCATCGCGGAACGGGCCGTAAAACGCGCTGGCGTATTTGGCGCTGTAGGCCATGATGCGGGTGTGAATGTGGCCATGCGCTTCAAGCGCCTGACGGATCGCCCCAATGCGCCCATCCATCATGTCACTCGGAGCAATAATATCCACGCCGGCTTCAGCCTGTGTGAGTGCCTGCTTCACCAATAGCTCAACGGTTTCGTCATTCAAGATGTAGCCCGTTTCATCCAGCAGGCCGTCTTGGCCATGGGAGGTGAAGGGGTCAAGTGCTACATCGGTCATCACACCGAGATCCGGAAAATGTTTTTTTAATTCGCGCACAGCACGTGGCACCAGGCCGTGCGCGTTCCAAGCTTCTTTCCCATCAGGCGTTTTAAGCGAAGCATCAATCACTGGGAAAAGCGCCATCACAGGAATGCCTAACTCCACGCATTCTTGCGCCACTGGAAGCAGCACATCCACACTCAAGCGCTCCACACCGGGCATGGAGCCGACGGCTTGCCGCTGGCCAACGCCATCCAGAATGAAAACGGGATAAATCAGGTCATGCGCGCTCAGGGCATGCTCGCGCACAAGGTTGCGTGTGAAGGCATCGCGGCGCAGGCGGCGCGGGCGAGTGGCAGGGAAGGAGATGGGTGGACGAATGCTCATGGCGCAATTGTGAGGCAAGCTAAATGGGAATGAGCTTGATTTTGCGAGACGCGTAAAGTCAAGTGGGTTTCATGCTGTCCACTGTCAAACATCGCAAAAGCTCTAAATAACTTGTCATGTATGCGACTAAATTCTGATTTATAGGCACTGTATCAAACTATTTCTGTGGCAATTTGGCAACTTAATTGTGTATACGATCTTGTCGGCAGCGGCTGATTTTGTTAAATTGTGATCGGGCGTCCATTGGGCGTTCCCCGCTTTTCCTCCCTGAGCGGGTGCCTTGATGTGTGACAGCAAAAAGGCTTCCCCGGCCACCTCGCGTGGCCGCTTTTTTTGCCCAATTCAGTTCAGCAATCTGGGTAAGCGCACACTGACGTCGGTGTGCAGGCTATTCAAAGGCAGGCGTTGCCCAGCTAGAAAATCCTCCACGCATTGCAGCACCAAGGGGCTGCGGTGTTGCGCTTGGCTGGCCCGAATTTCCTCGCGAGACAGCCAAAGCGTGCGCACAATGCCCGTGTCGAGCTCGTGTCCGGGCAAAACCTCGCCCACAGTGCCGCAAAACGCAAAGCGCAAGTACGTGATGTCTTCTCCGGTGGCTGGGCGCTGAAAACGGCTCATATACATACCGAGCAAGGCCGTGGGCGTGAACACGCGGGCGGTTTCTTCCAAGGCTTCGCGCACGCAGGCTTGACCCAAGCTTTCGCCAGGATCGAGATGCCCCGCCGGGTTGTTCAAGCGCAGACCTTCTTGGGTGTGCTCTTCCACCAAAAGAAATTTGCCGTCTTGCTCGATGATGGCGGCAACCGTCACGCTGGGTTTCCAACGCTCAGTTGTATTCAAGGCATCCGATGGGATAGAAGTAAGAGGGGTCATGGGTTGATTATGCTTAGCCGCTAGAGAGATATTCCTATAAAGTCTAAAGTGTGACTGAGCTGCACGGGTAAGCCACACAAACTCGTGTAAGCTGGCAGTCAAATTAGTTTCAATTTAGATGAGTTGAGGAGAACACCATGCGCATCGGCGTACCCGCAGAAATCATGCCGGGAGAAACACGGGTTGCCGTCACCCCCGAGACGGCCAAAAAACTCATTGCCCAAGGGCATAGCGTGCATGTGCAGGCGGGCGCGGGTGTTGCAGCCAGCGCCATAGATTCGGCATACGAGGCGGCTGGTGCGCATATCACCAACGTGGCAGACGCTTATGGTTGCGAGCTGGTGCTCAAAGTGCGCTCTCCTCTTTTAAGTGAGCTGGCGCACGTCAAAAGTGGCACCACGCTGGTGGGCATGCTCAATCCGTTTGATGCAGAGGGCTTGCAACAGCTTGCCGCTGCGGGCGTGACGGGCTTTGCGCTAGAGGCCGCACCGCGCACCACGCGGGCGCAGAGCATGGATGTGCTGTCATCACAGGCCAATATTGCGGGCTACAAAGCGGTGTTGATGGGCGCGAATGCCTATGGCCGACTCTTCCCGATGCTGATGACGGCTGCGGGCACGATCAAAGCCGCGCGGGTGGTGATTCTCGGCGTGGGCGTGGCAGGTTTGCAGGCGATTGCCACGGCCAAGCGTTTGGGCGCGGTGATTGAAGCATCAGATGTGCGCCCTTCGGTGAAAGAACAAGTCGAATCGCTCGGCGGCAAATTCATTGATGTGCCTTACGAAACCGATGAAGAGCGCGAAGCGGCAGTGGGTGTGGGCGGCTATGCTCGGCCCATGCCAGCGAGCTGGATGGAGCGCCAGAAAGTGGAAGTGGCCAAGCGGATTGCTGCCGCTGATGTGGTGATCTCCACCGCGCTGATCCCCGGCCGCGCTGCGCCTGTGCTGATCACGGAAGACATGGTCAAAGCCATGAAACCCGGCTCGGTGATTGTCGATATCGCTGCTGGTAAAGGCGCAAACGGCGTGGGCGGAAATTGCCCGCTATCCGAAGCGGATAAAACCGTCGTCAAGCACGGTGTAACGATCATTGGCGACACCAATCTCCCCGCACTCGTAGCTGCCGATTCGTCTGCGCTTTACGCACGTAACGTGCTCGATTTTCTCAAACTCATCTTGCCACCTGCCGCAAAAGGCGAGCCCGCAGCGAGCTTGAAAATCGACATGGAAGACGACATTGTGGCCGCTTGCCTGATGACGCAAGGCGGTGAGGTCAAGCGCAAATGAGTCGCCATTTGATTTCTGCACTCATATTGCTAGCAGCTATTGGCTTGTATGCGATGGGTGTATCGCAAGCAGCAGGCATTCTTTTGGCTGTCGGTTTTGTTTTTGAAATGTGGTTTTGGGTACGCGTGAGCTCAAAACCTAAAAGTACTGGAAAGTAACATGGACATCGTATCTCCCACCATTCTCAACCTCATCATTTTCGTGCTGGCCATCTATGTGGGCTATCACGTGGTTTGGACTGTGACACCTGCACTTCATACGCCACTGATGGCGGTGACCAATGCGATCTCTGCCATCGTGATCGTCGGCGCGATGCTCGCTGCCGCGCTTACTGAAGGCGGCGTGGCGAAAACCATGGGCGTGCTCGCCGTAGCGCTGGCTGCGGTGAACGTGTTTGGCGGTTTTCTTGTGACACGGCGCATGCTGGAAATGTTCAAGAAAAAAGAGCCAAAGAAGACTCTGGCCGTTACAGAATCTGCGCAGAGCGCTACGAAATAAGGAGCGTTTGACATGAGTATGAATATCGTCACGCTGCTGTATTTGGTGGCTTCTATTTGTTTTATTCAGG
>JANMDE010000093.1:0-2488 GCA_031376105.1 Variovorax sp.
GTACAAACTGGGCAAACGCCTGCGGGCGAATTCCTACTCTCTGGCGCAGCGAACGAAAACGCGCTGTTTGGCGTGGATTCCATTCCCTTTCTCGCCACGAATTACACCGAAGCCCGCAAGCTTTACACCGCGTCCAAGCCCGCGCTAGATAAGCTGCTGGCTGGTCAAGGCATCAAGCTGCTCTTCTCCGTGCCATGGCCTGGCCAGTCTTTGTATTCTGTGAAAGAAATCAAAGGTCCGCAGGATTTGCAAGGCACGAAGATGCGCGCCTACAACCCTGCCACAACCCGCATCGCCCAGATGCTTAAAGCCCAGCCCACCACGATTCAGCTCGCTGAGCTCGGTCAAGCACTGGCCACCGGCACGGTAGAAAACTTCCTTACATCCAGCGCCAGCGGCGTAGAAAACAAACTGTTTGAACAAACCAAATTCTTCTACACCGTAAATGCTTGGCTGCCTCGCAACGCCACCGTTGTGAGCCAGAAAGCTTTTGACGCGCTGGATAAGCCGACGCAAGATGCCGTGCTCAAAGCAGCGGCTTCCGCTGAATCACGCGGCTGGGCGATCAGCGAGCAAAAGGATGCAGATTTTGTGAAAGAGTTGGGCGCAAAAGGCATGAAGATTGCCCAGCCCAGCGACTCCTTGCGCAAAGAACTGATGGCCATTGGCGAGACGATGACGGGCGATTGGCTTAAAACCGCAGGTGCTGATGGCCAAGGCATTGTGGATGCCTTTCGCAAGAAGTGATTTAAAGAAATACAGCAACTTGCCCTTATAGATTAGGGGTAGTTTGCTATCAAATAAATAGTATCTGGCGTATGTGATGGCATGCACAGGGCGCAGCTTTGCCAGCGCAGCCATCAGGAGAACAAGATGAACACATTACTGAATCGCTTTTACCAAACCTTGATGGCGCTGGCCTGCCTCTCGATGCTGGCCGCCTTTGTGAGCATCTTGCTCGGCGTGGCCGCACGTGAATTTCGCTGGGATATTCAGGGCTTGGATGCGTATGCGGGTTACTCGATTGCTGCTGCGCTTTTCTTGGCTTTACCTTCCACGCTGCGCCAAGGCGATCACATTCGCGTTACCTTGCTCATGCAAAGGCTGAGCAGCAAAGTGCAAAACGCCCTTGAGCATTTTTGCTTGGGTATGGCCTGCGCTGTGACTGCCTACGTGGCTTGGTATGCCTGCCGCTTGGTTTGGGTCTCGATCATCACGCATGATGTGTCGCCCGGCGCAGATGCTTCGCCGCTTTGGATTCCGCAGCTTTCGATGGCGCTGGGCTGCATTGGTTTTTTCATCGCCTTTCTCCATGCTTGGGTGGCGCGCATCCAAGGCCATGAATTCTTCGTCGTCAACGCCTCGGGCGAGATGGCTCGCACTGAATAAAACCCCATCGTAAAAACACAACACGAGTAAACCGCCATGGAAGCCTTCGTCACCTTGTTTCTCATCATCGCCATGTTTGCGCTGCTCGGCTCGGGCTTGTGGATCGGGCTCTCGCTTCTGGGCGTGGCGCTGATTGCGATGGAATTTTTCACGCAACGCCCCGTGGGCGACAGCATGGCGCTCACCATCTGGGGCTCGACCTCAAGCTGGACGCTGACTGCGCTACCGCTGTTCTTGTGGATGGGCGAAATCCTTTTTCGCAGCAAACTCTCCTCCGACATGTTCAAAGGCCTTGCGCCTTGGCTCAACAAGCTGCCTGGCCGCTTGCTGCACACCAACGTGATCGGCTGCACAATTTTTGCTGCAGTATCCGGCTCATCAGCCGCTACCTGCGCCACCATCGGCAAGATCACGCTGCCTGAATTGAAGAAGCGCGGCTACCCAGAAGATATTTCCATTGGCACCTTGGCTGGCGCAGGCACGCTGGGCTTACTCATTCCACCCTCCATCATCATGATCGTGTATGGCGTGGCAGCCAACGTGTCGATTGCTAAGCTCTTTATTGCCGGTGTGATTCCGGGCATCCTGCTAGCCATGATGTTTTCTGGCTATATCATCGTCTGGGCGCTGATGAACCCTGAAAAAGTGCCTGCTGCAGACGTGGGTATGAGCTTCAAACAAAAGCTGTATGAGTCGCGCCACTTGATTCCTGTTGTGACGCTGATTGGCTTGGTGCTCGGTTCGATTTACTCAGGCATTGCAACTGCCACTGAGGCCGCAGCTTTCGGCGTAGCAGGCTCGCTGATTCTTTCCAAAATTGAAGGCTCGCTGAGTTGGGAGAGTTTCAAAGAAGGGCTGATCGCAGGCTGCCGCGTGTATTGCATGATCGGTTTGATCCTCGCGGGCGCGGCCTTCCTCACACTGGCGATGGGCTTTGTGGGCTTGCCGCGCCAGCTCGCAGAGTGGATCGGTGTGCTTAATCTTTCGCCCTTTGGTTTGATTACGCTGCTGATGGTGTTTTTCATCATCCTGGGCTGCTTCTTGGATGGCATCAGCATGGTGGTGCTCACGGTGGCTGTGCTCTTGCCCACCGTGCAAG
>JANMDE010000157.1:0-6739 GCA_031376105.1 Variovorax sp.
TGAACGCGCAGCTGAAGAACGAGCTGACGGCGATCAACCAGTATTTCGTCCACTACCGCATGCTCAAGCACTGGGGTTTGGACAAGTTGGCCAAGAAAGAGTACGAAGAATCTATTGGCGAGATGAAGCACGCCGATCAGCTCATGGATCGTATTTTTACGCTCGATGGCCTGCCCAATTTGCAGGATTTAGGCAAGCTGCGCGTCGGCGAAAATACCCCCGAAATCCTGGCCTGCGACCTTGAATCCGAGCGCGGCGCACAAGCCACCATCAAGGACGGCATCACCGCCTGTGAAGGTGCCCGAGATTACGTTTCCCGTGATCTTCTGCAAGGTATTTTGGAAGACACCGAAGAACATATCGACTTCCTCGAAACCCAAATCGAGCTGATTGACAAAGTGGGCATCCAAAATTACCTGCAAAGCCAAATGGGCGTTGCAAGTTGATTTTTATGATCGATTTAAGGGCATCGCCCCTATGCTATATAAATAGTATGCTATATTTTTTGTAGCGTCTATCCTATTTGAGCCACCCTCACTGGGTGGTTTTTTTATGCAACCGACAGATATCGAGAAGATGTTTTGCATTCAGCTTGCTTTTTTAAATGAGAATGATTATCATTTAATAATGCATATTTCTGAACATCCTTTCAAGATCATCCAACGCCGTACCGCTTCGCAAACTCTAGCAAACGGAAGCTCCAGCAAAGGCAACCAGCTCTCCTGCTCGTCGATTGCCCTCCAAAGCCAGAGCCTCTTGCAAGGCAACAAGACTGTGCGGATCGTGCATCACGACCAAGTCTATGTGCTCCAGGCCACGCGCCAAGGTAAGCTGATCCTGACCAAATGAGCATTTGCAAGAAATCCTATGTCCACTGATCACGTCTCAGAATACAGCATCACCGGTCTAGAGGCCATGCTCGCTGGCACGTTCGCACTGATGAGCGCCTACGCCCATTGCCAATGCGTTAAGCATCAGGGCCTCATGGCACTCAAAATCATCTCCAACCTCACCTGCCTGCAATGCCAAACCAGCCTGTCACCAGAGTTTCGCAAAGTGCTGGGCAAGGTAATGGATTCTTGGCGGCAACACAGTTTGCTGCGCTCAAGCGAGCTGATCGACGAGAAAACCCAAGCCCAGCCTCAGCTTTGGCATGCCGCACCTGCGGCGATGCAATGAGCGCTGACTGTGTGAACGATTTTTAGAAAATTTTCATTAAGTAATGCGAATCACTCTCATTTACGTTATACTTTAGTCATGATCATTTGCATTTGCCAACGTGTCTCAGACCGCGACATCACCCGCATGTCACGCTCGGGGGCTTCGTTTGACGATATTCAGCTTGAGCTCGGTGTGGCTACGCAATGCCGCAGCTGCGAGAGCTGCGCTCGCGAGCTGCATGCGCAATGCCTTGCCTCCGGTGCAACGGCGTTTTGCCATTCAGCACAGGTGCAAACGATTCATTTCCAGCCAACTCTGCACGCGTCTGCACAAGCCGCCTGAGCCAGCCGCTTTCCGCTACTTCATGTCATCTGCACTTGACGCAGTGATGTGGCATTCATACAGGTTCACAGCATGGCTTTGCATCGCCGTTTTCATCGCATTGTTCAGAAAAAACAGGCAGTAGCCATTATAAAATCTACGCAGTGTGCTACGCAATTGATAGCACCTACGCCCTCCACTTCCAGCGCTGTGCTGCCCTTGGGCGCTATGCTTTTAGCAGGCAGTTTGACGATTCCAGGCGCTTTTGCGCAATCTGCACCGCCCCCCGAGCCCACTTTGAAGCCCGTGATCGTGCGCGACGCCGCCGAGCCCAGCGGCAAAGACACCGTTCGCGCCCGCTCCACATCGATAGGCAAAGGCCAGCAAGAGTTGCGTGATATTCCGCAGTCGATCACGGTCGTCACCGAAAAGCTCATTGATGACCGCAACCTAGACACGCTCAAAGACGTACTACACAACACGGCTGGCATCACCTTCCAAGCCGCAGAAGGCGGCGAAGAAGACAGTCGCTGGCGCGGCTTCTCTCTCGCAGCGACCGGCGACATCTTCCTCGACGGCTTGCGAGATCCAGCCTTTTATGAGCGCGACACCTTCAATCACGACCGCGTCGAGCTCCTTCGTGGCTCTGCCTCTATGCTCTTTGGCCGAGGCTCCACCGGCGGCGCTGCGAATCAAGTGAGCAAATTGCCCCGCGCCATCGATGAGCACGAAGTTGGCCTCACGCTGGGCTCGGGCCAATACCGCCGAGTGACAGGCGATTTCAATTGGCAAACCGGCGAAAGCCAAGCCCTCCGCCTGAATGTGATGCACACCACTGCCGACAACGACGGCAAAGGAAATGGCCTCGATAAATCGGGCATCGCAGCCAGCTACCGCCTGGGCATCGGTGAGAAAAACGAATTCCTCATCAGCCTTTATCACCTTGACAACCGAAACCCGCGCATGAACTACGGCCTGCCTTGGGGCCGCTATGCAGGGCAAACGCAGGCCAGTAACACACTGCTGCCCGGTTTGGATGCGAAACACTATTACGGCCTGGCCAGCGACTACAACGCTGGCGGCGCTGACATCTTTACCTTAGCGCACACCCACCGTTTTGATCCAACTACTGAAATTAAAACCCAAGTGCGCCGAGGCATTTACACCCGCGATCAGCGCGCCAGCGCGATCCGTTTCAGCCCCAGCACAGCAGGGCAAGATTTAGGCAATTTCGGGCCTTCCACCGCCTTCAGCCGAGGCACGAATCTCAAAATCCAAGACATGCAGCTCACCCAGCTGCAATCGGATCTGAGCACCAAATTCACCGCATGGGGACTCAAACATGAGCTGCTTGCAGGCATCGACTACGCGCAAGAAGAGCGCCAAGTCTATGGCCAGCTCGCCTCCACCCAAGGCGGCCCGATCCTACCCACCAAAGCCAACACCACGGCTGGCACGCCCAGCGATGGCGCAAGTTTCAATGAATCCAGCCGCTCGCTGCGCCGAACCAGTGATTTCGTAGCGCAATCGGCTGGCGTCTATGTGCAAGACATGCTGCATATCGCCCCCACTTGGAAACTGGTGGCCGGCCTGCGCTACGACAGCATGAAAGGCGACTACAACCAATACAACCTCACTGGCACCCTGCCCGCCGCAGTGATAGCTAGCACGGTAAATTACCGCCAAAACATCGAGGAACTCTCCAAGCGATTCGGCCTGCTCTGGCAGCCTGATGAGCGCACCAGCTTCCATTTCTCTTACGGCACTTCGTTCAACACGTCAGGCGACACTTACTCCTACAACGCCACCAACGCCAACGTCGCGCCCGAGCAAAGCCGCAACCTTGAATTTGGCGCAAAAATCGACAGCGCTAGCAAGCGCTTCACCACCCGCTACGCCCTGTTTTACGCCGAAAAATACAACGAGCGCAACACCGATGCCGACACCGCCGCCACCAGCCTGCTGCTCTCGGGCAAGCGCCATAGCGCAGGCTTGGAATTTGACATCACAGGTCGCCTCACCACGCAGTGGGAAATCTATGGCTCGTATGCTTGGACACCCATTGCCAAAGTCGACCAAGCCGCCGCCTGCCCGCCAGCGCCTGCAGCCTGCCTGCAAAGCACAGGCGGCGCACGCGTGGGAGACCGCCCCGGCCTCACCCCCAAACACAGCGGCACGCTGTTTAGCACTTACCAAATCACGCCGAAATGGCGCGCGGGCGGCGGCATCAATGTCCGCAGCAAACAAGCGCCAGCAGACATCGGCACACCCGCTAACGGCATCTACCAAGCGCCCGGCTATGCCACAGTCGATCTGCTGGCCGAATACCGCTTCAGCGACACATACACCGTCAAGGCCAACCTCAGCAACGTCGCTAATAAGTACTTCGCCGATTCGCTCTACCGTGGCCACTACACGCCGGGCGCGGGCCGCGTGTTGCAGGTGAATATGACGGCTCGCTTCTAAACGCCAGCCCTGCGCCCGATAATCAAGCCATGCAACTCGTCATCCCGCAAATCCTTCCTGCTGCCGATATTGAGCAAGTTCTTGCGCTACTGCGCCATGCGCCAACAGGCGAAGGCTGGATCGGCGGCAAAGCGACCACCGGGCAGCAATCGGGGCAGGTGAAAAACAACCAGCAAATGCCTGAGCAGGGGCGCATCACGGCGCAGGCGCGCGAGATCGTGGTGGCGGCGATCAGCCGTCATCCCAGCTTCATGACCGCCGCCTTACCGCGCCGCTTGTATCCGCCCAATTTCAATCGTTATTCAGGCGGCAGCAATGCCTTTGGCTCACACATTGACAACGCCATGCGAAGTATCCCCGGCCAGCCCGGTTTTCTGCGCACTGATCTGTCTTGCACACTCTTTTTGAGCGACCCGGCAAGCTACGACGGCGGTGAGCTTGTTATCAGCAGCCCCGGCGGTGAGCTTGTCTACAAGCTGCCTGCGGGCGGCATGCTGCTGTATCCAGCCACCTCGGTGCACCGCGTTAACCCAGTCACACGCGGCGAACGCATTGCCAGCTTTTTTTGGGTAGAGAGCATGGTGCGCTCTGAAGAGCAACGCCAGCTTTTGTATGAATTGGACATGACGATCATGGCGCAGCGCACGCGCGAGCTGCAATCTGGCGGCAAAGAATCCGAAGAATCCGTTCGCCTCACGGGCACGTATCACAATCTGTTGCGCATGTGGGCGCAGCCCTAGCCCACTGAATCATCCGCCCAATTGTTTCGATGAATACGATCCCTTTGCACCAACGCCTCACAAGAAGCCCCATGGCGATTGCCAGCACCGTTGCGCTGCTGCATGTGGGCGGTTTGGCTGCGCTGCAAAGCGGGTTGCTGGTGAGAGCATACGAGCTGGTCGTGCCGGTGGAGATGATCAGCCAAATCATCGAGCCACCCAAGCCCATCTTGCCTGCACCAGCACCCGCACCACCTCCGCCAGAGCCTGCCAAGGTCAACAAAGCTGTCACGCTGCCCCCTGCACCCCAGCCTGTGGCCATTGCCGACCCCACTCCCTCGCCCAACGCGCCCGTGGTCACACCGTCGCCGCCAGGGCCTTTGCCGCCGATAGCGGCACCTGTGGCCATTGCGCCATCGCCTGCACCTGCCACGGCGCCAGCTCCTGCTCCCGTCCCAAAAGTTGAACTGCCCAGCAGCGACGTTGATTACCTCAACAACCCAAAAACTCCTTACCCGCCAGTGAGTAAGCGTTTAGGCGAGCAAGGTCGCGTGATGGTTCGCGTTTACGTTGGCGCAGATGGCTCAGCTCAAAAAGTGGAATTGAACAAGAGCAGTGGTTTTGATCGACTTGATGCGACAGCCGTTGCCACCGTTGCGCGTTGGCGCTTCAAACCCGGCACGCGAGGCGGCGTGCCAGAAGCCATGTGGCGTCTCGTGCCTATCGACTTCGTTTTAGATAACTGATTTTTCTCTGGACTTTTTATGAACCCAACTTTCGGTCTCTCCCAACTCTGGTCGCAAGGCGACTGGGTCACGCGCTTCGTGGCTCTGCTCTTACTTGTGATGTCACTCGCCAGCTGGATGGTCATCATCACCAAGGCTTTGGCGATTCGTCGCGCTGCTGCTCAGGCGAACGCCGTTGAATCGTTTTGGCATGGCTCTGATTTGGCCGATGGTTTGAACAAGTTGGGCAGCGAATCGGACAACCCCTTTCGCCAACTCGCCATCGAAGGCCGCGAAGCGGCTGCCCATCACCGCGCTGCAAAGCCCCAGCTTCACGATACCATGGACATTTCAGACTGGATCACCCGTTGTCTGCGTAACAGTATCGATGAATCCACCGCCCGCCTGCAATCGGGCCTGGCCATCCTCGCCTCCGTCGGCTCAACCGCGCCTTTCGTTGGACTCTTCGGCACGGTGTGGGGTATCTATCACGCCTTGCTCGCCATCGGCATGGCGGGTCAAGCCAGCATCGACAAAGTGGCCGGCCCGATTGGCGAGGCGCTGATCATGACGGCGCTGGGCTTGGCTGTCGCCATCCCCGCCGTGCTCGGCTACAACGCCTTGGTGCGCGGCAACAAAGGCGTGACTGCCAAACTCAATCGCTTTGCGCATGATCTGCATGCGTATTACGTCACGGGTGCACGCGTGGGCACGGGCACCAACGCCAACGTCACGCCTCTGAAGAAAGCATAAATCATGGCCTTCGGAACGCAAGACGACACCGATGAAGTGATGAACGAAATCAACATGACACCGCTGGTGGATGTGATGCTCGTGCTACTCATCATCTTCATGATCACTATCCCCGTGATGAAGCACGCCGTCAACATCGATCTACCCCACGCCAGCAACCAGCCGCAAGATGCGAAGCCGCAAACCATTCGCTTGAGCGTTGATGCGCAAGGCCAGTTCTACTGGAACGAAACACCCGCATCCGACGAATCCGTGAAGCAGCAGCTCAAAGCCGCCGCAGCACTATCGCCACAACCCGAGCTACACATCCGAGGCGACAAAGCAGTCCGCTACGAGCGCGTCGCCCAAGCCATGGCATCGGCGCAGCTAGCGGGCGTGAAGAAAATTGGCTTTATCACCGAGCCCGCAAGGTAAGCAAGATAATCAGGGCATGTCTCAACGCAAACGCCCCACCCGCAGCATTCAGCTCGATCTTGCTGTGCCCAAACCACGCAACCCCATCTTGCAAGCCGCCAGCCAAGGCCAAGCCCGCACAGCGCCCGCCCACCCGAGAGGACGTCAAGCGTCGCCATCCGCCTGGCCAGCGCCAGCGGC
>JANMDE010000175.1:0-2288 GCA_031376105.1 Variovorax sp.
CGAGGACCAAGCTTTGCCCCAAAAATCACCGCCCTCTTTCTTGCCGCCCAAACCATGCGAATAGACCATCACACCCAGCGGCTTGCCCGCTGGCCAACGCAGCAAAACGGGAATATCGCGCGAACGCGCTGCATCTTTCCACAGATCAGCTTGGGGCTCAGGAAGGCTTTGCGCCAGCGCTGGCAACGCGCCTGCACCTAGCAAACCAGCGGCCAAAGCGGCTTGCAGCCAATGGCGGCGTGAGGGATGGATAAGAGACACGTCAGGCGCAATGAAATTCATGTTGGGGGCTTTCACCAGTGGGCGAGAATTTGTTTCCATGCTGTACTCAACGCAAATATCGCCGACGCGCTGACACAAACCCTTTTGCCGCTTTGACTTTACCCATCAGAAACACACCGCCTCATGAGCCAAACGCCTACACTCAGCCCGCTAGACGACCCCGATGGCCAAATGACGATGCCATTTGCAGCGGCTGCCGTCTACGCAGAGCAAGTGATGACTTGGGCGCGGGAGGCAGATTTTTCTGAACTGTCGGTGGAGCGCGACATCGCCTACGGCGAGCATCGCTTGCAGCGCTACGATATGTTTTCACCGCTCGGCTCAAACAACCCGCCCATCTTGATCTTCTGGCATGGCGGCGGCTGGACCAATGGCTATCGCGCCTATGTGCATTTCATGGCGCAGCATGTTTGCGCTCTAGGCATTTCATTGGTTGCGCCGTCGTATCGGCTGGTGCCTCGCGACAAGCTCCCGGCAGCTTACGAAGATGCCTTAGGCTGTTTGGCGCATGTGCATTCGCGTGTTCATCGGCAATCGCGGGCAATTGGCAAGAGTGGTGATGCGCCGCGCATTTTGCTGGCGGGCCATTCTGCGGGTGGCCATCTCGCGGCCTTGGTGGCGCTGCGGCGGCAAAGCCCCGCGCAATCATCGATCCGAGCGTGTTTGCCGATCAGCGCCATCATGGATTTGCATCATCCTTGCCCTGCGCCGGGCAGCTTGGAAGAGCGCGTTTACAAGCTCGTATTGCAAAACGCTTTGGACGATGCCGTGCTGAGCCCGATTTGCTGGGCAGCAGGCAACCGCGTCCCATTTGACTTAAGCATTGGCGAGCACGACAGCGAGCGGGTGCGCCTGTCAAACCGTCGCCTGGCTTCGCTCTTGCAGGCGCAGAGCTGCGCCGCCTCACTTCACGAGCATGCGGGCCAGAGCCACTTTGACACCCACACATCTTTGGCGCAAGCGGCGCACCCTTGGTATGCCCTGCTGAAGCGGCATGCTGCGATGGCTTAGTAGCTTAGGCTGTTCGCCTATACGGCGGTTGGCTCGGTTCTACGGTGAAACCACGATTAGGTCAAACAGGCAGTGCAGTTTTGTGCGATTTGAATTAACCTGTTCATCACCGTTTTATTGAGGAGTTATCCATGCGTCACCCCACTCGCCGTCACCTAATTGCCGCCTCCGCCGCTCTGGGCGCGGCCTCCGCGCTGACCAATATCGCACGGGCGCAAGCTTACCCAAGCAAACAAATCAGCATCATCGTGTCTTACCCCGCTGGCGGCGATACCGATGCGCTAGGCCGTGTGTTTGCTGAAAAACTCGCGGCCCGCGTGGGGCAAAGCGTGGTGGTGGAAAACAAGCCCGGTGCCAGCGGCACGATTGGCAATGCCTTCGTCGCCAAGGCGCCCTCAGATGGCCACACCCTGCTCATGACCCCCAGCACCATCTCCACCGCCCTGCTCGTCTTAAAACCCGGCACTGGCGGCAGCTACGACACCATCAACGACCTCACGCCCATCTTCCACATGGGCAATCAGCAGCTTTTCTTGGTGGTCAACGCGCAAACTGGGATTAAGAACGTCAAAGACCTGATCGCCGCTGCCAAGGCCGACAAAATCAAAACCTACGCAAGCCCCGGCAGCGGCTCGCCGATGCACATCTTGGGGGAAATGGTCAACAAAACGACCGGTTTGAAAATCCAGCAAGTGCCCTATCGCGGCAGCGCCCCCGCCGTCACTGATCTGATCGGCAACCATATCTCCTTCATGTACACCACGCTGGGCCCGGTGCGCCAACACATCGAGCGCGGCACGCTGATCAACATTGCTGTGGCCGACAGCGTGCGCTCCCCCTTCGCTCCCAACGTGCCGACACTGGAAGAGCAAGGCGTTCGCGGCGCGAATTTGGGCGCGTGGCAAGGCATCATGGGCCCCAAAGGCTTGCCGCAGCGCGTGGTCGACACGCTCAACGGCCATTTCAATGAAATCCTGAAAATGCCGGATGTACAA
>JANMDE010000195.1:0-9651 GCA_031376105.1 Variovorax sp.
CAAGGTGCAAAACCATATCAGCGGCGTGCATGCCGTCGCCACCACGCTCGCTGCCGAGACGGCCACCGGCATGGTGATGGGCATGAATGTGCGCGACGATTGCATTCCGGTGGTGAAAGACATGCGCGTGCAATTCAAAAAACGCGGCCAAGGCGCGATGCGTGCGGTTGCTACGCTCACGCCAGAGCAGCGCGCTCTGATCCAAAGCACCGACAAAGGCGAAGTCACGGTGTCCGTGGTGATCACCGATGAGTCGGGCGGTCACCCGATTGAATGCGAATTTATTTGGGCCTGGATTCCTTCCCAGCGCCCCCCGAAAACTGTGGCTGCCGCTTAAGGCAGCACAACTCAAGCACAAGGACTCATCATGAGCAAGCAAATCCAAGAAGCCTACATCGTTGCCGCAACGCGCTCGCCGATTGGCAAATCACATCGCGGGTTTTTTAAAAATATGCGCCCCGATGATTTGCTGGCCGCCGTGCTCAGAAATGCGATTGCGCAAGTGCCCAATCTCGATCCGGCAGCGATTGAAGACATCGTGGCCGGTTGCGCGATTCCTGAATCGCAGCAGGGTTTGAACGTGGCGCGGGTGGCTGCGGTGCTCGCAGGCTTTCCAAAGAGCGTCGCGGGCATCACCGTGAATCGTTTTTGCGCGGCAGGCTTGTCAGCGGTGGCGATGGCGGCGAATGCGATTCGCGTGGGCGAGGCCGATGTGATGATCGGCGCGGGTGTGGAGAGTATGAGTTTGGTGCCCATGAGCGGCAATTCGCCTTCGCTCTCGCCCACCATTTTTACCGACACCGAAAACATTGACAACTATGGCATTGCTTACGGCATGGGCATGACGGCTGAGAAAGTCGCCACGCAATGGAAAGTCTCGCGCGATGCGCAAGATGAGTTTGCTGTGAAGAGCCATGCCAAAGCGGTGGCGGCGATGAAAGCGGGCTATTTCAATGCCGAGATGACGCCAATTGAAGTGACCGATCGCAACTTCGACTTGGCCACGGGCGAGACCACGTCACAAACACGCACCGTGAGCCTCGACGAAGGCGCTCGCCCTGACACCTCGATGGAAGGTCTTGCCAAACTGCGTCCCGCATTTGCGGCGCGTGGCTCCGTTACAGCAGGCAACAGCTCGCAAACCTCCGATGGTGCGGGCGCGTTGATCCTTGTGTCTGAAACAGCTCTGAAGCGCTACAACTTGACTCCTATCGCCAAATTCGTGAGCTACGCATCTCGTGGCGTGCCTCCCCATATTATGGGCATTGGCCCGATTGAAGCCATTCCTGCTGCGCTCAAATACGCTGGTTTGAAGCAAGACGATATGGATTGGTTTGAATTGAACGAAGCCTTCGCTGCACAAAGCTTGGCCATCATCAACACCCTGGGCTTAGATGCCAGTAAAGTCAATCCGATGGGCGGCGCGATTGCATTGGGGCATCCCCTGGGCGCAACCGGCGCGATTCGCTCAGCCACCGTCGTGCATGCTTTGCAGCGCACGCAGGGCAAATACGGCATGGTCACGATGTGTGTGGGCATGGGGCAAGGCGCTGCGGGAATCTTTGAGCGAATCTGATCTGCGCAAAGTACGTGCGGTCTCATTTGGGACAGAAATGGGCACTTGACCCTTATAGAATATGCGTTGTACGCTATAAATTCAGGAGCAATTTGCATGTCCCAAGATATTCTCAGCCACACCGAGGACGGCATCCTCACGCTGACTTTCAACCGCGTCGAGAAGAAAAACTCCATCACGGCTGCCATGTATCAGCAGCTCGCGGATGCCTTGGCTGCCGCGAAAGACGATGCCGCGATTCGCGTGGTGGTGTTTCAAGGGCATGAAGCGATCTTCAGTGCTGGCAATGATCTGGGTGAGTTTCTCAACGCGCCGCCTGCCGGTGGGAACAGCCCGGTCTACCAATTTCTCGCGCAAATCTCACAGTTTCCCAAACCCCTATTGGCGGCCGTCTGCGGCCCGGCTGTGGGCATCGGCACGACGCTGCTTTTGCATTGCGATTTGGTGATCGCTGGTGACAACGCCGCTTTTTCCATGCCCTTCGTCAATCTGGGCCTCTGCCCCGAAGCGGCCAGCAGCCTGCTGGTGCCGCAAATGATGGGCTACCACCGCGCCGCAGAAGCCTTGCTGCTGGGTGAGCCCTTCATGGCCGAAGCCGCGCTAGAGATTGGCTTGGTCAATCGCGTGGTGCCGCCATCTGAAGCCACCCGTGTCGCCTTGCAATGGGCGAAGAAGCTGAGCCAGAAACCGATCAGTAGCCTGATTGAAACCAAACGTCTGTTAAAGAAAACCAGTAGCGCGCAAGTCACCGAGCGCATGGCTGAAGAGGGTGCCAGCTTTGGCCGTATGTTGCGAGAGCCCGCCGCCAAAGAAGCCTTCACCGCTTTCATGGCGCGCCGCACGCCTGATTTTTCAAAACTGTAAGTTGCATCAAAGGCCTGCATAGACAATCGCGGCATGTCTGCTAAAAAACTCGATCTTGCTAGCATCACGCTTGATGCGGCTTTTTGTGAGGGCGTGCGCGATATTTTTGAAACCAAAATAGTCTTTAATCAAACGCTAGGATTGAAGATTGATCAGCTTACTCCGATGCATGCCCAAGCGCATATTGTGATGAAGCCCGAGCTGGTCGGGCATTTTGCCTACAACCGCGTGCACGGCGGCGTAATCAGTGCATCTCTGGATGCGATGGGCGGCTTGGCTTGCATGTGTGCGATGGGGGCGCAGCACCATGAAGAGCCCGTGATGGAGCGGCTCAAGCGATTCACCAAACTCGGCACAATTGATCTGCGCGTGGATTATCTGCGGCCCGCGATTGGTGAGCGCTTCATCCTCAAAGCCGAGGTGCTTCGCCTAGGCTCGCGCGTGGCGAGCACGCGGATGGAATTTTGTGCAGAAGACGGCACGCTCTTTTCTGCGGGTGCAGCGGCCTACATTGTGTCTTGAACAAAATCGCTATAAATTCAATAGCATACTATGCCCTATCTATAAGGGCAAACCATCAGAATCCCTTGAATACTCGAGCATCAGTGCTGCAAACCCGGCGTGCGCTTGAAGCGCTCCAGTAAAAAGTCCACCAACACCCGCACACGCGGTGCCAAGCCTGCGCGATGTGGATAGAACAGCGCCATATTGGCGTCGCCTGCAATGTGCAGCCGCGCCAACACCTCAACCAGCTCACCGCGCTTGAGCGCTTCATGTGCATGATGGTGCGCGATTCTTGCAATGCCCAAGTGCAGCAACGCTGCATCTAGCACCACCTCAGGATCGGACAGAAGTAGCCGCGCTGGCGTTTCTATGGCGGTGACACCTTGCAATTTGCCCGCCGACCTGAATGGCCAAGGGTTCATGCGCCCGTTTAGGAATTTCACCCGAATCAAGGGATGCTGAGCCAAGTCGCTCACAGAAAGTGGCGTGCCGTGCTCAGCCAAATAGCGCGGCGTCGCCACCAAAATCGACGGGAGGCCGCAAATCTTTCGAGCCACCATGCCCTCGGGCGGTTGGCTACCGCCGCGAATGCCCATATCAAACCCACCTTCGACCAAATCGACCTGCTGGTCGTTCAGACTGAGTTCGACACGCACCTTAGGCTGCGCCGCGAAGAAGTCTGGCAACAGCGGCAGTACATATCGCCTGCCAAAGCCGACAGCGCAGTTGATGCGCACCAAACCCTCGGGTTGCGCACCTTGCGTCGCCAGCGCGTTGGCATCGTCAAGCGCCTGTACGCCAATGCGCGCCTGCGCCACAAAAGCGCGCCCTTCTTCGGTCAGCGCCAAGCGCCGCGTGGTGCGGTTAAACAGTCGCACTTTGAGATGCGCCTCCAAAGCCGCCACGTTTTTACTGACCGCTGCTGGCGTGAGGCCGAGCACATTGGCTGCGGCTGAGAAGCTGCCGCTGTCTGCGGCTTGAATCGCACTGATCAAGCCGGGCAAAGTGGTTTGCAGATGCTTCATGATCTTCAACTACTGGTTGTGAATGATGTGAGTGATTATGTCTTTTTCTCTACGCCGTATCTGCGCACAATCCATTTCATCAACTCTTTAAGGAATTCATCATGAGCAACAACATCCTCGTCACTGGCGCCACAGGCACCATCGGCAGCGAACTCGTCAAAGCTTTGCTGGCAGCAGGTTCTCGCTTTGACATCATGTCATCTAAGCCAGACGCAAAGGCACCCGTGCCAGTGCGCACAGCATCGTTTGAATCAGTGGAGCAACTTACGCTGGCTTTCAAAGGCATTGACACCCTCTTCGTGCTCTTGCCTCTCGTGCCCCATAAGCTGGAGCTGGCGCGCAATGTGGCGCAAGCGGCTCAAGCAGCAGGCATCAAGCACATCGTGCGTTCGAGCGGCGCAGGCGCCGACCCACAAGCGGGCTTTAGCTTGCCCCGTTTGCAAGGCCAGATCGATGAAATCTTCACGAAAAGTGGCATCCCCAGCACATTCTTGCGCAACGCAGGCTTCATGCAAAACTACATCACCTTCCAGCAGCAAATGGTCAAAAATGGCATGGTCTACGCCGCGACCCATGACGCTGCGCAAAGCCTGATTGATGTGCGCGATATCGCTGCAGTTGCCGCCAGCATCTTGATGAACCCTCAGCCTCATGCTGGCAAAGCCTACACGCTCACAGGCATTGAAGCGCTGACGGACACACAACGCGCTGGCCAGCTGGCAGCGGTGCTGGGCAAGCCAGTGGGCTACACGCCAGTGAGCGTGGCGCACAGCTCCGGTGTGATGCTTCATGAGTGGAAGATGCCCGCCGCCCTCGTTGATTGGATGGATTCGCTCAATACGCTGGTGGGCTTAGGCTACGCCTCAAGCATCAGCCCTGATGTGCAAAACCTGCTGGGCCGAGAGCCTATTCGCTTTGCGCAGTTTGCGCAAGACAACGCAAGTGCTTGGAAATAGCGCTTTCGATTTGATAGCAAGCTATGCAATATCTATAAGGGCGAACTGCTAGAAATCCTAGCAATCAGCGCGTCGCTAACCCATCAAAGCAGCTCATCTCCACCATGTCCAGAATCTGATCATCGGTGTAGAGTTCGGAGGCTTTGAGGAACTCGAGAACGGGGTCGCAGGCGCGGGCGTACAAGGTGTAAAGCACGCTGATAGCGGGGAGCTTGCCGCTGATTTGCCCCGCTTTTTGCGCGGCTTCGATCCAATCGCCCAGGGTGTCTGAGATGTTCATCAGCGCGTCGATATAGGCTTTGTTGCCCACGAGGGTGGCGCGCAGGCTGGAATTTTGGCTTGGCAAATTGGGCATTTCTTTGGCCAACTTGAGTTGCATCATCCAGCGGGCAGCCACTTTGAGTTTGTCAATCGGCTTTGCGGCGGCATCTTGGCCAGCCAAATGCGCCACGGCGCGCTGCATCACGCGCACCATGGCTGCCGTGGCCAAATCTTCTTTGCTGGGGAAGTGCTTGTAAAGCGACGCTTTAGCCACGCCCACTTCAAAGGCCACTTCGTCCACCGTCATCGCGTCAAAGCCTTTTTCGGCCAGCAGGCCATTGACCACGTCAATGATGGCTTCTTCTCGCGCAGCCAGCATTTGCTGTTTGAAGCTGGGTTTTTTGGTTTTCACCGCTTCTTTAGCACTGGGTTTGACGGTTGCTTTGGCGGCAGATTTGGAGGGGGATTTTGATACCATGGCCATTATTTTACGCAATTGTCAAAAAACAGCTTGCGGCTCTTTATTTTGGCTGACGCGGCAAAAACGAGACTTCCCGGTCATTTTGTGTGTTTGCCAGCTCGGCCTTTTGGCCGCAGCCTGGCGTTTGCTAGTATCCAAGCATGAACGCGCTTGAGTTAACCCTGTTGTATCTGCTGGCCGCCGTGCTGGGCGTGGTGGTCTGCCGCATGCTCAAGCTGCCCGCGATGTTGGGTTATTTGGCGGTGGGCGTGATCATTGGGCCCAATGCGCTGGCGCTCGCCCAAAACTCCACCAGCATCCGCTATTTGGCGGAGTTTGGCGTGGTGTTTTTGATGTTTGTGATTGGCTTGGAATTCAATCTGCCCAAGCTTCGCTCGATGCGCAAACATGTGTTTGGCTTAGGGCTTCTGCAAGTGATGCTCACCATGCTGATCGCCACGGCGGGCTCGCTGGCGTTGGCTTGGGCGCTGCCGCAATATTGGCAAATGAGCTGGCAAAGCGCACTGGCGCTGGGGGGTGCTTTGGCGATGAGCAGCACAGCGATTGTTGTGAAGCTGATGCAAGAGCGGCTTGAGCTGGAAAGCGAGCATGGCAAGCGTGTGATTGGCGTGCTCTTGTTTCAGGATTTGGCCGTGGTGCCGCTCTTGGTGCTGGTGCCTGCGCTGGCTGCATCGCCAGATAAGTTGGCCGGGGCTTTGGGTTTGGCGGCCATCAAGGCCACGTTTTTGATCACTATCTTGCTCACGGGCGGGCAGCGCGCGATGCGCTGGTGGCTCACGCTGGTGGCGCGGCGCAAAAGCGAAGAGCTGTTTATTCTGAATCTGTTGCTAATCACGCTGGGCATGGCTTGGCTGACAGAAATTGCCGGTCTGTCGCTTGCGCTGGGTGCCTTCATTGCTGGCATGCTGGTGTCGGAGACGGAATACAAGCATCAGGTGGAAACCGATATTCGCCCTTTCCACGATGTCTTGCTCGGCCTGTTTTTCATCACGATTGGCATGCTGCTCGATTGGCGCATTGTGCTGGAGCGTTGGCCGCTGGTGCTGTTGCTCACGCTGATGCCGGTGGTGTTCAAATTGGTGATGGTGGCGGTGTTGTCACGTATTTTGGGTGCAAGCGATGGCACGGCGCTGCGCACGGGCCTGTATCTTGCGCAAGCCGGCGAATTCGGTTTTGTGTTGCTCACCCTCGCGCAGCAAAGTAAGCTCGTGCCCGGCAGCATGCTCAATCCTATTTTGGCCAGCATGGTGCTCTCTATGCTGGCCACGCCTTTTATCATCATGTACAGCAACCGCATCGTGATGAAGCTCGTCAGCAGCGAATGGCTCGCGCAATCACTACAGATGACGCAGATCGCCAAAAAATCGATCAGCCGCGACAAACACGTCATCATTTGCGGCTATGGCCGATGCGGGCAAAATCTGGCGCGCATGCTCGAGCGGGAAAACATTCCCTATATGGCGCTTGATCTTGATCCAGACCGGGTGCGCCAAGCGGCAGCCGCGGGCGATAGCGTGGTGTTTGGCGATGCCGCGCGCCTGCAGGCCATCATGGCGGCGGGCTTGGCGCGTGCCAGCGCTGTGGTGATCACTTATCTGGATGTGCCCAGCTCGCTCAAGGTATTGGCCAACACACGTGGCCACGCCCCGCAAGTGCCGGTGATCGTGCGCACACAAGACGACCATGATTTAGACAAGTTGCTCGCTGCTGGCGCGACAGAAGTGGTGCCCGAATCGATTGAGGGCAGCCTGATGCTCGCCAGCCACGCACTCGCGCTGGTCGGGGTGCCGATGCGCCGCGTGATCCGCACCGTACAAGACCAACGCGACGCCCGCTACAACCTGCTGCGCGGTTATTTTCATGGCCAAGGTGATGACACTGTCGACGAGCTCGACCACGAGCGCCTGCATACCGTGACCCTGCCGCCCAGTGCACGCACGGTCGGACAAACACTGGAGAGCCTAGCCCTGCATGCCGTAGGTGTACGTGTCGTGAATTTGCGCCGCTTTGATGGCCAAATCAGTGCGCTGGATGAAACCACGGTGCTTTCTGCGAATGACATTTTGGTGATCAATGGCAAGCCCGAGGCGCTGGCGCTGGCGGAAGAGAAACTTCTGCGCGGCTAGTTTGTTTGGCCAGTTTCAGCTGAGCCGATAGGTCTCTAGATGAATGCTTGTCTCGGTCGTGCGGATGCTTTTGACCCAGCGAATCTAAACACGCGTTACAGTGGTGGCATGAGCAGCACCCCATTGTTTTCAACCGTCAGCTTGATTGGCGCGCCGACCGACATCGGCGCAGGCGCGCGTGGCGCGAGCATGGGCCCGGAGGCGTTGCGTGTGGCGGGCATCCGCGAAGCGATCACGCAATTTGACCTGAAGGTCAAAGACTGCGGCAATCTGCTTGGGCCCGCCAACCCCTGGCTGCCCGCAGACAACGGCTATCGTCATTTGAAAGAAGTGGTGCAGTGGAACCAACTGCTGCATGAAGCCATGCTAGGCGAGCTTGGGGCTGGTCATTTGCCCGTCATGCTCGGTGGTGACCATAGCTTAGGGCTGGGCTCGATCAGCGCCGTGGCCAAACATTGCAAAGCGAAGGGCAAGAAGCTGCGCGTGCTCCGGCTTGATGCGCACGCCGATTTCAACACGCACGCGCTCACGCCCAGTGGCAATATTCATGGCATGCCAGTGGCTTGCCTCTGCGGCCAGGGCCCTGACGAGCTGGTAGGCATCGGCGGTTTCTCGGCCGCGCAACCGGCACTGCATCCCAAAGAGATTCGTCAAATCGGCATCCGCAGTGTCGATGCCGGTGAGAAAAAACTCGTGCATGACATGGGCATTGAAGTGTTTGACATGCGCTACATCGACGAAATGGGCATGCGCCACGTGATGGAATTGGCGCTGGCCTTGATGGATCAACACACGCATTTGCATGTGAGCCTGGATGTGGATTTCCTGGATCCCGATATTGCTCCGGGCGTGGGCACCACGGTGCGTGGAGGGCCAACCTACCGCGAGGCGCAGCTATGCATGGAGATGATCGCCGATACCGGCTTACTCGCCTCGCTGGATATCGTGGAGCTCAACCCTGCTTTTGATATTCGTAATCAAACAGCAGAGTTGGCGGTCGATTTGGTGGAGAGCTTGTTTGGCAAATCTACTTTAATGCGGCATCGGAAGCTATAAAATAAATAGCAAACCTCTTATATTTTATGAGGGCTATAAGCCGATTC
Source organism: Variovorax sp. (assembly GCA_031376105.1). Classification (GTDB taxonomy): domain Bacteria; phylum Pseudomonadota; class Gammaproteobacteria; order Burkholderiales; family Burkholderiaceae_C; genus JANMDU01. The sequence continues at coordinate 8,897 of JANMDE010000195.1, forward strand.
GGTCGAAAATCAGACCGTCTAAAGCGTCAAACCAGTTTAACGGAAGACAGTCTGCGCAGCGCCTGCTGCACGATGTCGCTTTGCATGCTGCGGTAGATCAGGGCTTCTTCAGCCTCTTTGGCCAACGCGCCGCTTTCGTTGAAGCTGATGTCGCGCTGCTGCAAGAGTTCGGTTTCAGGGATCAGCTCTTTGCCATTTTTGCCGCGAAGGCGAAATTTGAAGCGCACACGCAATTGAAACTCACGCACCTGACCGGTTGCATTGACACCCACCACGGTTTTTTCGCGTTGATCCTGCAAGACCTCCAAAATCACCTGTGCCGCATCGAGCTGCCGGTTATCAGAAATCATGCGCACACCGCTGGCCTCTAGCGCGCGTTTGAGTTCCTGACCTAGGCTGGAGCCGTCGGCAAAGCCCGCATACAGCGTGTTAAAAGGCAGATCAGGCGCTTGCCGCAACTGGAAACCGCAGGCGGGCAGCAAGGCCACCGTCGCCGTAGCGGCTGAATAGAACGCCAAGCGCTGTAGCGTTTGGCGGCGAGAAAGAGGGGAAAGGAGTGTGACGGAAGCTTGCATCAGACCACGATGTTAACCAATCGCCCGGGCACCACAATGATTTTCTTCGGCGCAGCGCCTGCTGCCGCCTTTTGAAAGGCCTCGCTGGCCAGCGCCGCTGCTTCTATCTGCTCTTTGCTCGCACCAGAGGGCACACGCAACGAGCCGCGCAGCTAGCCGCCCACTTGCAGCATCAGCTCG
>JANMDE010000223.1:0-5205 GCA_031376105.1 Variovorax sp.
ATTGACCGTTCACCTTGCGGCACAGGCACATCCGCGCGATTGGCTCAATTGGCCGCAAAAGGGGCGCTGTCCATCGGCGCGCCTTTCGTTCATGAAAGCATCATCGGTACCGCCTTCATCGGCATCGCCACCCAGCGCACACGCGTGGGCGATCTTGACGCTATTATTCCGACCGTGGAAGGCTGGGCAAGGGTGACTGGGCACAACACAATTTTCGTGAACGACCACGATCCTTTGTTCAAAGGCTTCTTGCTGACATGAATCTGCATGGCGATGCAGTGATCATTCTCGTGTTTCATTTCATAATTTCAGTTTTTTCAAAAAGAACCTGCGCATGTCAAAACTTATCGTGATCGGTGCTGGCATCGTGGGGCTGAGTTGTGCCCTCTCCGCGCAACGTAGAGGCTGGCAAGTCACCGTGATCGACAAGGATTTTGAAGGCGATCGAGCCTCCCACGGAAATGCAGGCGGCATCGCGGTGACCGAGTGCATTCCCTTGAATTTAGTCGGCCTTGGGCTGCAACCACTGAAATGGTTGATGGACCCCTTGGGGCCATTGTCGATTCGCGCAAGCTATGCGCCTCGGCTTTTGCCATGGTTTTTGGCATTGAGACAAGTCGCTCAACCGCACAATTTTCAGCGTATTGTTCAGGCCTTAGCCGCCATCAATGCGCGCTGCATGCCTGATTTTGAATTGCTCCTCAAAGAGACCGAGATGAGCCATGTTTTGCATAAGGTAGGGGCACTGACGGTCTATGAATCAGAGCGAGCCTTCAAAGCCGATCAGTCTGATTGGGAATTGAAAAGATCGCTGGGCGCAAATTGGCGTTCGTTGTGCAGCGCTGAGCTCGCAAAGCTTGAACCCGGCCTGGCACCTGTGTTTGTCAGAGCCGTGATGCAAGAAGATTGGGCGCATATCGATGATCCCAAGCAATGGGTCACGGCGCTGCGCAAGAAAATCAAAGCGCTGGGAGCGGAATATGTGACTGGACAGGTGGCATCCATTTCCAGCGCGGATAGCGAAGCTGCCTCGGCTGTGATGGCAGACGGCAGACGCCTATCAGGTGACAAGGTATTGGTGGCTGCGGGTGCGTGGTCGGCCATTCTGGCGCGCACGCTGGGCGACAAGGTGCTGCTTGAAAGCGAGCGCGGATACAACACCACCCTGCCCTTGAGTGCTACTCGGTTGAACCGAGAGGTTATTTTTGCGGAGCGCAAGTTTGTTGCGACCCCGTTGTCGATTGGGCTTCGTATCGGCGGCGCTGCTGAGTTTGCGGGGCTATCAAGCGCAGCAAATTATCAAAGAAGCGAGGCTTTACTGCAATTGGCGCGGCGCTTCATCCCCAATCTTGATGAAACGGGCGCAACGCAGTGGATGGGGCATCGGCCTGCGACACCTGATTCACTTCCTGTCATTGGTCCGTCGGGGCTTGCTCCACGCGTGCTTTATGCTTTTGGCCACGGCCATCTTGGCCTGACGCAAGCGGCAACGACCGGTGAATTGATCGGAGATTTGCTCGAAGGAAAGCCCTCCTCCATCGACCTACAACCCTTTGCCGTCACTCGGTTTTCATGCTGAGCTAGATCAGGGAGAGCTCAGGGCTATCGCAAAGACAGATCAGCGCGGCTTGTCGAGCTGATACAACAATTGCGCCTTCACTTCAGGCCATTCGCCTTTCAAAAGGCTGTACATCACGGTGTCGCGGATGGTGCCATCACGGCGCAGCGCATGGCCACGGATAACGCCGTCTTTGCGTGCGCCTAAGCGTTCGATCGCTTGTTGGCTGGCGAAGTTGAAATTGTCGGTGCGCCAGCCCACCACATTGCATTGCAGTGCTTCAAACGCATGCGTCATCAATAGCAGCTTCGTAGTGGTGTTCAGAGCGGAGCGCTGCGCACTTTTGGCATACCATGTGTAGCCGATCTCTAAGCGGCGCACACTGGGCAAGATGTCGTGATAGCTGCTGGAACCCATCACTTTTCCGGACGCGTCGTCGATCACAGCAAAGGCAAAACGATCTGCCATGGTGTGCGCCGCTTCGATATATGCATGTACCTTGTCTGGCTCAGGCACAGACGTGATGCGCAGATTCCAGAGTTCGCCGTCCATTGCTGCGAGGCGCAGACCCTCTTCATGCTCGAAATCAAGCGGCTCCAAGCGGATGCCACGCAGACTGAGCCTGACGGGCGACACAAAGGCCTTGGCAGTGGGCTGAGTGCTGTTCATTTGATTTACTTTGAATCCAGATGACGCTCAAGAAAGGGCAGCAAGAATCGGCGGCTGATTTGCACACCCAGACCGCCACCCAGACCACAGAGCAAAATGCCCACCATGCTGCCCGCAGCATAGCCTTGCGCGAGTGGGTCCATGTCAAGCAAGCGCGCCAAAATCATGCCCAGCAACGCGCCGCCCACAAAGCCGCCGCTGTCACAAATACCTTGCTGAAGAAGTTTGTTCATACCGTTGGTTCTTAATAACTATAAAAAGTATAGCAAGCTATCTAATAAATACAAGGGCAATTCAACGATTTTCATTAAATTTGAAACCTGAACGCTGCCCCAAACCCTAGCGGCCGCGTTGGTTCATAAAAACCAGCTTCTCAAACAGCGTCACGTCTTGCTCGTTTTTCAGCAGCGCGCCCACCAGCGGCGGCACGGCGATTTTGTCGTCTTTGCTGTGCAGGGCATCGAGTGGAATGTCTTCAGCCACCAGCAGCTTGATCCAGTCGAGCAGCTCGGAAGTAGACGGCTTTTTCTTGATGCCAGGCAGGTTTCGCACATCGTAAAACGTCTTCATGGCCGCGCCGAGGAGCTCTTTTTTGAGGCCGGGGAAATGCACATCCACGATCTGTTGCATGGTTTGCGCTTCGGGGAATTTGATGTAGTGGAAAAAGCAGCGGCGCAGAAAGGCATCGGGCAGCTCTTTTTCGTTGTTGGAGGTGATGAAAACAAGCGGGCGCGTCTTGGCTTTGATGAGTTCGCGGGTTTCATAGCAATAAAACTCCATGCGATCGATCTCACGAAGCAGATCATTGGGAAACTCGATGTCGGCTTTGTCAATTTCATCGATCAGCAGCGCCACCGGTTCATCGGCCGTAAAAGCCTGCCAGAGCACGCCTTTGACGATGTAGTTATGAATATTCTTCACGCGCTCTCCGCCATCCAAATCAGACATTTGCGAATCACGCAAGCGGCTCACAGCATCGTATTCATACAGGCCCTGCTGTGCTTTGGTGGTGGATTTAACGTGCCATTGAAGCAAAGGCATCTTCAAAGCAGCAGCCACTTCCTCGGCGAGCATGGTTTTGCCGGTGCCGGGCTCACCTTTGATGAGCAAGGGGCGCTTGAGGGTGATGGCGGCGTTGACGGCCAGCATGAGGTCGGGCGTGGCGACGTAGCCTTGGGAGCCTTGGAATTTCATGGTTTCTTTGTTTTGACGATGTTTGAGCAGGGTTTGCCCGAAGCTATAATGCAGGGTTGTTTGATACTTGATCAAACGCACGATTTGTGCCCCTCCATTCTGTACGCAAAATGAACAAGTTTTCCGCTGCCATCGCTGCTGTTTTAGTCTCCTTCGTGACCCTTCATGCTTCTGCGCAAGAAGTCAAAGGCGATGCCAAAGCCGGTCAAGCCAAAGCCGCCATGTGCATTGGCTGCCACGGTATCGTGGGTTACCAAGCCAGCTTTCCCGAGATTTACAAAGCCCCAATGATCTCTGGCCAAGCCGCGAAATACATCAGCAACGCTCTGGCTGCCTACCAGAAAGGCGAGCGCAAACACCCCACCATGGGTGCAGTCGCCGCGCCCTATACTGAACAAGACATGGCCGATTTGGCTGCGCATTACAGCCAGCATGGCATCGTCGCAGGTGCAACGCTGCCTGAGAAAGCTGACAAAGAGCCGTCGGCTGCGGTGGGCGCACTGCTCGCCAAAGGTGCTTGCATCTCTTGCCACGGCGCAAATTTTGCCAAGCCCATTGATCCGGGTTACCCCAAAATCGCTGGCCAGCATGCTGATTATTTGTTCGTGGCTCTCAAAGCCTACAAAACTGAAAATAACGCCAAGGTGGGCCGCTCCAACGGCGTGATGGCGGGTATTGCCAAGCAGTATTCGAATGCAGAGATGAAGGCCATGGCTGCTTACATCAGCAGCTTGCCCGGTGACTTGAAGACCGTGCCGCAATCCAAGTTTAAATAATCAAGACCCAGGGATTTTTCGGTAACATGTCTCCTTGCTGGCCGTTCAGGCCTCAAGGAGAAACAGATGCCGGTGATCGTCGTTGCCAACCCCAAAGGCGGTGTTGGCAAAACCACTCTCTCTACCAATATCGCAGGCTACTTCGCCTCGCGCGGCCATGCCGTGATGCTGGGCGATGCGGATCGCCAACAGTCTTCTAAGCTCTGGCTGGGGCTGCGCCCACCACTTGCGAGGCCGATTCAAAGCTGGAATGTGAGTAACGGCGTGGCAAAGCCGCCCAAAGGCGTGACGCATGTCGTGCTGGATACGCCAGGCGGCCTGCACGGTGGACATTTCAAGGATGTGATGAAGGTGGCCGACAAAATTATCGTACCGCTGCAGCCCAGCGTGTTTGATATTTTCGCCACCCGTGCTTTCTTAGATCAACTCGCTCAAAGCAGCCAAGCCAGCAAAGTGCAGGTGGGCATTGTGGGCATGCGGGTGGATGCCCGCACGATTGCCGCTGACAAACTTCAAGAATTTGTGAGTAGCCTGGGGCTTCCGGTGCTTGGTTTTTTTCGCGACACGCAAAACTATATTCATCTTGCCGCACGCGGCCTGACGCTCTGGGACGTGGCACCCAGCCGTGTAGAGAAAGATCTGGATCAGTGGCAAGCCTTGACGGCTTTTTTGGACAAATAAACATGGCGCGTTTTAAAACACTGGCAGACGTGATTGCTTTGACAGGTCAAGAAGTGGCGGTAAGTGCATGGACGCTCATCACGCAAGAGCAGGTGAACAAATTCGCTGAAGCTACGGGCGATTTTCAGTGGATTCATGTCGATCCAGAGCGAGCCAAAGCAGGGCCTTTTGGTGCGCCGATTGCGCATGGTTTCCTCACGCTGTCGCTCCTGCCTAAGTTTTTCGACGAATCTTTGCAGATCGACGAACCGAGCATGGGGGTGAATTACGGGCTGAACAAAGTCCGTTTTATGTCGCCAGTTCGCGTCGGAGCGAAATTGCGCGCGC